>DASUXX010000320.1:0-2980 GCA_036377755.1 Gemmatimonadaceae bacterium | reverse complement strand
GCTCCTGCTCCGCAACAGGCACGTCGGCCGCGAGGAAATCGTCGATCGAAGGAAGCTCATCGAGAAACTCATCGATCGATGGAAGCAGCTCCTCAGCCGGAGCAACCGGAGCCCTCATTCCAGGCCGGGCAAAGGGTGGATACTTGATTCCAGTCGCCATCGATCAGACCTCCCAGCTGTGCTTTCCAAGGAGCGGGACGAACCGCACGGGCGCGATGTCTTCCCTCTTGAGCTCGCCATCGTGACGAGTGAAAAGATGAAGCACCTGTTCGTCGCGAGATCCGAGAGGAATCAGCAGCCTGCCATTTTCAGCGAGCTGCTCGATGTATGCCTCCGGAACGTCGGGAGCTGCAGCTCCAACGAGAATCGCATCGAATGGCGCGAACTGCCGCCATCCAAGTGTCCCGTCGCCGAGCATGAAAGAAATATTGTTCGCGCCCATCTGGGATAAGACTTCTTTCGCGCGCTCCAGCAACGTAGCGATCCGCTCGATGGTGAAAACCTGCGATGCCAGCTTCGACAGCAGGGCTGTCTGGTATCCCGAGCCTGTGCCGATCTCCAGAACTTTCTCGTTTCCTTTCAGCTTGAGAAGCTCGAGATATCTCGCGTGAATCGATGGTTGCGATATTGTCTGCCCGTTCCCGATCGGGAGCGCAGAATCCTCGTAGGCGCGGTGACGCACGCCGGTGGGGATGAAAAGATGCCGCGGAGTATCGTCGATTGCGTGAAGCACTGAGAGATCGCGGATTCCCTGTTCCTGCAGGGTTTCCACGAGTCTGCGCCTCGCGCCGCGGTACTCCTGGAGATCTACTTGTCCAGCCACCACTGCTCCGGCGACTCGAGAATCGCATGATGCGTGACGTCGAGATGCAGTGGTGTCACGGAGATATATCCCTCTTCAATTGCCCTGAAATCAGAATTCTCCGGGCCCGACCATTCGATCGATCCCCCACCGATCCAGTAGATCGGCCTACCCCATGGATCCTGCATTCGCTTTATCGAATCCGAATAAACTCGCTTGCCAAGCCGCGTCAGGCGAACTCCCTTGATTTCCTCGCCTCTGAGCGGCGGAAGATTCACGTTGAGAAGAGTGTCCGGGGGAAATGCCGGAAGTGACGTGAGCTGCTCGAGAAGCGCAGTGAGTGGCTCGATCTGGTGATCGAGCATGCTCACATCCGCGCGGAGATCACCTCCTGCAAATGAAATTGCAATCGAAGGAATCCCAATCGAAATGCCCTCCATCGCCGCCGCAACGGTTCCGGAATACAGGACATCTTCGCCCATGTTCTGCCCATGGTTCACACCACTCAGCACAAAATCGGGACGCTCATCCATGAGAGCTTCGACTGCGAGCATCACGCAGTCAGTCGGCGTTCCATCCACCTGCCATCTTCTTTCGCCGCGAATTACCGGACGTACGGGATGATGAAGCGTAAGCGAATGGCTCGTCGCGCTCTGCTCTCGATCCGGTGCAACGACAGTCACTTCGCCGAGGGGCTCGGCAGCAGCGACAAGGCACTTCAATCCATGAGCGAGAATTCCATCGTCGTTAGTGCATAACAGCCGCATCAATTTTCCTCTGACGTTATCTGACGCGGCATGTGCTTGTGAAACACTCCGCTGCGATGTGCCCACAATACTCCAATCACTTTCATCGCATCACGAAACTCGCGGAAATAACTGGGTGGCCCGTAAATAGTTGAAATCGGCACGTTGGTGATTGTGAATCCAGCGTGCGCAGCGCGGATGATGAAATCGGTCTCGTACTCGTATCGATCGCCCTGCGCATGGACTTCCTCGAGCACGATGCGCCTGATTCCGCGGAAACCTGACTGGCTGTCGCTCACTGCTCCGCCTGATACCAATCGCGTGGCGGCGCTCGAGAGAAAATTTGCAACGCGCCTGTGTTTGGGCATCTGCTCGCCGGTGAGATCACGCGTGCCGATCGCGATATGAAAACGGTCGAGAGCGGCTAGAATCGATGGCGCAAATGCGGGATCATGCTGGCCATCAGAATCGATGGTGAGCACGGCATCGCAGTCACGCTCGAGCGCCGCGGCAAATCCTGCACGGAGCGCGGCTCCCTTCCCCTTGTTTGCAGGAAACTCGATTGTCCTGTCGCATACAGATCTGAGCAGCGCGCCTGTTCCGTCTGCCGATCCGTCGTTTACACCGATGATAAATGTGCCTGGCAATGACTTCCGAAGACCTTTCACGACCGGCGTGAGAGTCTTCTCTGCATTGTATGCCGGCATAACCACTACGACCTGTCTCATTCCGCGGGCTCTTTTCCGTCGAGTATTGCGCTGATGGATTTCAAGTCTGCTTCAAGTGACTCGATTGTTTGCATGTCCAGCGCCGCTCGCGCGACACTGCGCAGCTCACCGTTCTTCTTGTACTCATCGATCTTCTGCCGCGCGCCGTCGATCGTGTATTTCTCCGTATAGAGGAGCTGGCGAACGAGCATGATCAGCTCGATCTCGCGACGCTGGTATACGCGGTTTCCCGAGCGATTCTTCGCCGGGTGCAGGAATCTGAACTGACTCTCCCAGTATCTCAGCACATGTGGCTTGAGATCTGTCAGGCTGCAGACATCACCCATCGAAAAGAATTCCTTGATTGGCTCGGCCATCAGTCAGTCTCCGGTCTGAGCTCGCGCGCCATGAGTGCGCCGATCGCATCGCGCGCCGTCTGTCCCTCGAATAACACTTTCTGGACTGCGTCGACAATCGGCATCTCGATACCCTCGCGCTCGGCGAGCGCGTGCGCGCTCCGTGTAGTGACTACTCCTTCCGCGACAGTCTCCCGTCCCTCCAGCACTTTCTCCAGCGACGCACCGCGTCCTACTTCGACACCTACTGCGCGATTTCGGCTCAGTGATCCCGTGCATGTAAGAACTAAATCCCCCAGCCCGGCGAGCCCTGCCAGCGTTGCCGGCTCCGCGCCAAGCTTTACTCCAAGCCGGGTCATCTCCGCGAGG
>DASUXX010000319.1:0-2082 GCA_036377755.1 Gemmatimonadaceae bacterium | reverse complement strand
CAGCGGATCGCGCACTGTGCCGAGCACGGTGATTGTGAGAGTGAGTTCGGTGCTTCGCGTCGTGTCGCCGCCGAGGATCGGTGCGTCGACCTCACCTGCGGCATCGCCGATTCCGTCGGAAATCGCGTCGAGCTCGCTTCGCCATTCCTCAGGGATGCCCATCGCGACAAGCATTCCGAGCGGTTTGGATCCCATTGCCGCAAGATCGCTCAGTGCTGAGGCGGCGGCGCGGTATCCGATCTCAAAGGGCGTCAACCATTCGCGCTTGAAATGCACCCCCTCCACTGACGCATCCGTGCTTGCGACGAGACTGCGATCACCAATCGTACTGATGACTGCTGCATCATCTCCGACTTTGCGCGCGCGAGGTCCCCATCGCTCGAGCATGCGCCGGACCGCATCGAATTCGCCGCCAGGTCCGAGTGGCGTATGCGGATGAAAGCGATTGTCTCGCGGCGTGCGCATTTCGATCGCGCGGCGCCGGCGAATGCGATCGTCGTCGCTCACTTATGCGCCTCGAGCGCCGCGAGAATTCCCTTTTGTTTTATTGGCGGCTCCTCATTCCACGCACGCGGGAGCGCATCGAGAACATCGGCTAGAGTCACGCCCCGAACATAATGGCAAAGCTCGGCGGCGCGACCATGAATCCACGCGGCGCACGCTGCGGCCTCGAGCGCGCGGTTCTCTCCTTCCCGCAACTGTGCGAGCAGGGTCGCTGTCATTCCCGTCAGGACATCACCGCTGCCACCGGTCGCAAGTGCGGCAGTTCCCGATGCAACGACAAGACGCTCACCTCGCGGTCCAAAGATGACGGTCGGAGATCCTTTGACGATCACGACCGCGTTTATTGTGCGTGCAAACTCCGATGCGACCTCGAAGCGATTCTGAACCACGTCCTGCGTGGCAATTCCGAGAAGCCTGCCAAGCTCGGCAGGATGCGGCGTGAGAATCGCAGCGCGTCCCGCGAGAAGCTGTGCGAGCGAAGGCGTGTCGCCCGCAAAAACGTTCAGCGCGTCTGCGTCGAGAACAGCGGGGCCCGTCCAAGCGAGAAGCACTCGCTCGACGAGATCGCGCGTCGCAGGCGAGTTGCCCAGGCCGGGACCAATCGCGATACAGTCCGCAGGGTCAATGACGCTGCTCAGATGCTCCGCAGTTTGCGGCCACGTTGAAACGAGTGCCGCAGGAATTCCGGCGTGTACGGAGACGACACTCGACGGATCGCACACAATCCTGAGAAGCCCGATTCCGGAGCGCAGCGCGCCTTCGCCGGCGAGTATCGCAGCTCCCGCCATTCCCTTGCCACCTCCAACGATAGCGAGATGCTTTCGGGTGCCCTTGTGCGCGGAAGGCGGTATCGGTGGGATTCTATGATGAACCCACTGTGAATCGACCAGAAGCGGCAGTGATCTGAAATCAGCGTCGTCGAGCAATCCAATATCGACAGCAGTGATTTCGCCGCATGCTCCGCGCGCGATCAGCTGACCACGCTTCACGACTCCGAATGTTATCGTCTCATTTGCGATGACACATCGGTCGTGCTCACCGGTTGAGGCATCGACTCCACTCGGTATGTCCAGTGAGACGACGTCAGCACCGGATTTCCCGAGAGCGTTGATCGAATCGATTGCGTCTGATATAGCGCCGCGAGGATTTCCAGTCGCACCTGTGCCGAGAAGCCCATCGATTACGAGGCGCTCGCTGGAACGAGTCTCCACAATTCTCACCCCGCTTGTCGCAAGTGCACTGGTCCTGGCATCGATTGCTTCCTGACTCTTTGGTGTTCCGACTTCGATGACGCGGACCGAATTGCCGGATTGGGCAAGAGATTCGGCGACGACCCAAGCATCGCCTCCGTTGTTACCGGGTCCCGCGAATATCAGGGCTCCATCAGATAGCGAGCTCGCGAATTTGTCTGCAATGATCGCTGCTGCTGCACGACCTGCGCGAGTCATCAGCTCCGCTGATGAAATCCCGGATTGCATTGTTGCGTGCTCACAGGCTCTTGTCTCGTCGGCACTCGCGACGCGCGCGGCCATTTCTGTTACAGGTCAGCCGTTGAGCGCTGGATTCCAGGGATAGTCG
>DASUXX010000318.1:0-3982 GCA_036377755.1 Gemmatimonadaceae bacterium | reverse complement strand
GTTCGCGAGATGAATTCACCGCGCTCATCGGATTACGCGAATCGATTCAAGCCATACAACCTTGGCGAGGACGCAGGCGGATTCAACCAGAAGGAATTCCATTCCAACATGGTGCTGCGATGGGAATATCGTCCGGGTTCTTCGCTGTTCGTCGTCTGGTCACAGGGCCGGCTTCAGGATGACCGCAACCTCGGCAACTTCGAGGCAGCTCGCGATTACAAGGATCTGTTCCGCGCGCGGCCGGACAATGTATTCCTCATCAAGGCATCGTACTGGCTGAGCTTGTAGGACCTGGTGCAAGCAGCTGACCCGCGATCGGTTCGAGTCTGGCCGTGAAGTGTCGAAGCACCGAAGGCGCTTCAGTGATGCGAACGCCACGAATTCTTGACGCGATGCTGTTTACGTAACACACCACTTCCGCGACGTAGTCTACATGACTTTGCGTGTAGACACGTCGCGGAAACGCAAGCCGGACGAGCTCGAGTTCAGAGAATCGTTCGATGCCGTTCTGTTTGCGCCCGAACATCACTGATCCTATCTCCGCGGCTCGCACTCCACCTTCCACATACAGTACGAGAGACAAAGCCCACGCCGGGTATTCGGATTGCGGGACATGAGCGAGCATCCGCCGCGCATCGAGATAAAGAGCGTGACCTCCTGTCGGCGTAACGATCGGCACTCCTGCCGCGAGAAGCTTCTCCCCGAGGTACTCGATCGATCGAATGCGGTAGCGGAGGTAATCTTCGTCGAGGGCCTCATTCAGTCCCACCGCGATCGCTTCCAGATCATAGCCCGCGAGACCACCGTACGTGGGAAAACCTTCAGTCAGAACGAGACGCGTTCTGCATCTCGATGCAAGCGCGCCGTTATTCATCGCGAGGAAGCCGCCGATATTCGCCATGCCGTCTTTCTTGGCGCTCATCGTGCATCCATCAGCCAGGGAAAACATTTCCTGCGCGATTGATCTGGCTGACCGGGTTGCGAGATGCGCTTCACGCGATTTGTTCAACCATGCATTCTCGGCGAACCTGCACGCGTCGATGAACAGCGGTACGCCATATCGCCGGCAGACTGCGCTCACATCCCGAACGTTCTCGAGACTGACGGGCTGACCACCTTCGGAATTGTTTGTAACGGTGATCATTACGAGCGGCACTCTCTCGCCATGCTGCTCCAGCGTGCGCTCGAGCGCGTCGACATCCATGTTGCCCTTGAATGGATCCGACGATTGCGCGCGCTTTCCCTCACGAGTGGGCAGGTCGAGCGGAATGCCCCCCGCATCTTCGACATTCGCACGCGTTGTGTCGAAGTGCGTGTTGTTCGGCACAATGTCTCCCTTCCTGACTACCGTATGAAACAGGATGTGCTCGGCTGCGCGTCCCTGGTGGGTTGGGATCACATGTGAAAACCCGGTGATGTCGCGAACTGCCGACTCGAACGCGTCGAAGGATCGCGCGCCGGCGTATGATTCATCTCCTTTCATCATGCCGGCCCATTGATAGACGGACATCGCTCCCGTTCCGGAGTCCGTCAGCAGGTCGATGAGAACGTCGCGTGCAGGAAGGAGAAACACGTTGTAATGCGCCTTCTCGATTGCCGCTCGTCGCTGAGAGACTGTCGTCTGCCGGATCGGCTCGACCGTCTTGATGCGAAACGGCTCGATGATGGTATTGAATCTCATCGCGGGCTCACTGCCATTGACTGGTGTGCCGACTCGTGTTCTGCCTGCACGGCAACGGGGCGAAATCGCGCCTGGAAGAAGCGGAGGTGTTTCGGCTCATATGTGAACTGCAGGCCCGCGACGGATTCCCTCATGCTCGCGATCTCGATGACACTTTCAGCGACGACGTCCATGTGCGCCTGCGTATAAACGCGCCGCGGAACCGTGAGTCTCACGAGCTCGAGTGACGGATAGCGGTTTTCTCCGTTCTCGTCACGACCGGCTGAAACTGCACCACGTTCCATGGAACGGATGCCGCTTTCGACATATAGAGCTGCAGCAAGCGCCTGTGCCGGAAACTCTGGTCGCGGGATATGCGGCAGCATGGCGGCGGCGTCGAGGAACACTGCGTGACCGCCAATGGGCTTCACGACTGGAATGCCTGCATCGATGAGCTTGTTGCCCAGATACATCACCTGCCCGATGCGGCTCCGGATGTGGTCTTCGTGTACTGACTCCTGTATTCCGATTGCAATTGCTTCCATGTCCCGGCCAGCAAGGCCGCCATAGGTGTGCAGTCCTTCGTAGAGCACAACGAGATTGCGCGCAGCATCAGCGAGTGCATCGTCACGAAGCGCGAGCCAGCCCCCGATGTTCGCAAGGCTGTCCTTCTTGGCAGACATCGTCATTCCATCTGCCTGCTTGCACATCTCCTTGAGCAGGAACTCTATGCTGTAACGTGAGTGACCAGGCTCGCGCTGCTGAATGAACCACGCGTTCTCGACCGCGCGGGCGGCATCGAGAATCACGAGAATCCCGCGTTCACGCGTGTATTCCCGTACGGCGCGAAGATTCTGCAGGCTTATCGGCTGCCCGCCCGCCAGGTTCACCGTCGCGGCGACCGAAATGTACGGAATCCGATTCGCACCCACTTTCGATACGAGGGCATCGAGCTTTGCGAGATCGACATTGCCCTTGAATGGATATTCAGATGCCGGGTCGTGGGCTTCATCGACTATCACGTCGTGGAACGCTGCGCCTGCAAGCTCCTGGTGCGCCCGCGTCGTGGTGAAGTACATGTTGCCCGGCACGTGATCGCCGTGCTCGATCAGAATCTGCGAGAGGATATGTTCAGCGCCGCGGCCCTGATGAGTCGGGATCACATGTTCGAATCCGTAGTACTCGCGAACCGCGTTCTGGAGGTTGAGGAAATTGCGCGATCCAGCATACGCCTCGTCTCCGAGCATGATGCCGGCCCATTGGCGATCCGACATCGCGCTGGTACCGGAATCGGTAAGGAGGTCTATGTACACGTCGTCCGCATCGAGCAGGAACGTGTTGTAGCCGGCTCGGGCAATTGCGGATTCGCGCTCGGCGCGGGTGGTCATCCGAAGTGGCTCGACCATCTTGATGCGCCAGGGCTCCGCCCAGCTTCTATGAGTCATTGTGAGGTTCGATTGGATTGAGAGTTCGTGAAGAACTCTGTTCCATTCGGGCGGGAATCGCAGTCGTCCCCGACCCTACCGCCTGTCAGGGATGTCCCGATCGAGGGTGCACTTACTGGCCGGCACAGGGACAGGCGACATTTCATGCGGGGTCCGCTTGCAGTCCCCACTTCAAGTGTGCTTTATATCGTAGCGGCAAACCGCACGATGATCCGCCGCGATGAACAGCCCCCGAAACCCATCGCATGAGCATGCAGCCTATGCAACGCTGGAAAGTCTTTTCATTTGCTGGAGCCACTGCTGTCGCAATGGCAGCAGCGGCCGTCCCATCCCATTCGCAGCAACCTATGAAGCCGGCTGCGCCGCTCCGACTCGCCGACCTCGATACGACGGTAAGCGCGTGCGTCGACTTCTACCAGTACGCGAGCGGCGGATGGCTCAAGTCAAACCCGATCCCCAACCAGTTCTCCACCTGGGGGCCATTCCAGGAGCTGCGCGAGAAAAATTTCCTCGTCATCAAGGACATCCTGGAGAACGCGGCGAAGGCAGCACCCACAACGTCGGATCCTGACACGAAGAAGCTCGGAACGTTTTACGCGAGCTGTATGGATTCGGCAGCCGCCGAAACTGCCGGTGCAAAACCAATCGAGGACATTCTTGCCGGTATCGCGAAGATCTCTAATCGCGCTGATTTGAACCGGGAAATAGCTCACCTGCACCAGCTCGGTATGTCGCCGGTGTTCTCATTCGGCACCGAGCAGGATCCAAAGAACAGCACCGTCGTAATCGTCACGGCAAATCAGGGCGGGCTTGGCCTGCCCAACCGTGACTATTACACCAAGACGGATGCGAACTCCGAAAAGATCCGCACCGCATA
>DASUXX010000317.1:0-2867 GCA_036377755.1 Gemmatimonadaceae bacterium | reverse complement strand
TCGATCATCGGCCGCTGTTTCTCGAGCGCTTCACGCGTTGCGCTTATCACACGATCGGTGACGTCGATCTTGAGAAATGTCACTCGACATTGGTCGCGGCGCTCTGAGCTGTATGGCTCGACATCAGCGATTCGCGATTTGCCTTTGAGGCGCCACTCGGGAGTTATCTCGAGCTTCGAAGAGATTACGATCTTCGCACGCGGTTGCGCATCGCTGATTCCGCACGAGCTCGATACATCGGGACCAATTCGCGGGTTGTACCAGCCACGACCTTTATAGTGGACCACGCCTGAAATTGTCGCTGTCGTTCCGTTGAGCGATACCGCAAACGGATCGCGCGTCGCCTCGTAGGCGATTTTCACACGTTTATTCGAAGTCTGCTTCTGCTCGTCGATGTTCCCGAACTTCGTCGGCACCGCCTTGTCGAGCGCTCCTACGACAGGCGAAAGGTCGAGAGTGAGAGGAATATCGAGCGTGGACGTCGGTAACGATGGCAGAGTGTCAGTGTCTGCCATCATTGCAGGAGGAGGTGCATCGACGTCGAGCCGCGCTTCGCACGCGGCGATGAGCAGCGTGAAAAGCGCGCCAGCCGTCGAGAGAGAAATTCGAAACGAGCGAAGCACGCGACTCGTAATACTGTTACGCGAAAGCTTTATCAATAGCGGCTGGCGGTCCAGCCGCTATTTTAGAGTCTGGCTCGCGTGCAGTCCGAAATTCTCACTGGAGGCGTCTCATGTTCGGTCTCGTGCTCCTCGCTATCATCGTGGTTGTTGTTCTTTTCGCGATCAGCGCGTACAACCGTCTCGTTTCGCTCAGGAACCAGGTAGCAAACGCCTGGAAGCAGATCGACGTGCAGCTCAAGCGCCGTCACGACCTGATTCCAAACCTCATCAACACGGTTAAAGGCGCAATGAACTTCGAGCGGCAGACTCTCGAGGCAGTCGTAGCCGCTCGCAATACCGCAATCGCAGCAACAAACTCTGGAAACGTTGCAGCGACCGCGCAGGCTGAAACTCAGCTCACCGGAGCGCTGTCGCGTCTTCTGGCGGTCGTTGAGGCATATCCTGACCTCAAGGCAACGGGCAACGTTGCCCAGCTTCAGGAAGAGCTCACTGCGACGGAGAACAAGATCGGATTTGCGCGCCAGCTCTATAACGACACGGCGACGCAGTACAACACAGCGCAGCAGACTTTCCCGACGATGCTGTTCGCGGGAATGGCTGGCGCATCTCCCGCCACGCTGTGGGAGATAACCGACGAAGGCGAGCGGGCAGTTCCGCAGGTCGACCTATCGTTCGGAACTCCGACTCCCAATAGATGACCGCGGCCGGCAACCTGTTCGCCCAGCAGGAGGCGAACAGGAAGGCCAGCCGCAGACTCGTCGCCGGATTCATTCTCTTTGTCGCCTGGCTTGGGTTCGGCGGCGACCTCATCTGGTACCTGGCCACTCGTGATCCCGCAGGTGGCGTAGCAAGCTCGCACATTTTTCCTGGCGTTGGCCTTCTCATGACGCTGATCGCTGGGACAATGGCGTGGGCTGGCTACCGCTTCGGCCCCACGCTGCTCATGAGCGCGGCTCAGGCGAAGGAGATAGAAACTCCTTCCAACGAGTCGGAGCAGCGGCTGGTCAACATCGTCGACGAGATGTCGATCGCGTCAGGCGTGCGTCGTCCGCGCGTGTGGCTCGTTCCGGACAATGCGCCGAATGCATTCGCGACGGGCGTGCGTCCTGACGATGGACACATCGCTGTCACGCAGGGCGCGCTGGACACGTTGAGTCGCGATGAGCTGCAGGCAGTGATCGCGCACGAGTTCGGTCACATCGCGAACTACGATGTGCGACTCATGACGCTGCTCACGGCGCTCGTCGGAATGGTTGCGATGATGCACAACATCGGCTTCCGCATGGGCCGAATTGGCGGGGGAAGGAGCCGGTCACGCTCGTCGAGCAAGGGCGGCGGTGGCGCAGGAGTCGTCGTCATCGTGCTGCTCGTGCTCTGGATCATCAGCTGGATACTCGCGCCTCTCATCACGCGACTCATGGTGATGAAGGTAGGGCGGTCACGTGAATATCTCGCTGATGCGATGAGCGCTCAGTACACACGCAATCCCGGGGCGCTCGCCGATGCGCTCGTCAAAATCGGCGGGTCCAATATCAAGCCAAAGGCGATTCCGAAAAGCTCTGCCCAGCTTTGCATCGCCGATCCGTATCACTCAAAGTGGGACGAGCGAGAAGGAAAAATGGCGAATCTGATGGCGACGCATCCGCCTCTCCGTGAGAGGGTGAAGCGGTTACGCGAAATGGCGTATCAGAATTCAGGAACGGTGGACAATCTCCAGAGCCCGTTGAGCATGTCGGAGGCGTAAAGTCGATTGGTGTTGGCATCGAAGAAAACGCCCCACATGAATACAGGTGCGACACCAACCGGTCCCTTCGCGAGCTCACGATTCATTTTCCTGAGATCGCATCGGCCGTCATCAGCCTTCTGCTCGGCTGTACAGCTTCCGAGATCGCCTCGAATACTGAGTGCTCGTACGCCGCCGTTGTAATACGCGGCGTAGAGAATTCCGCGATCTGCATCGACTGAGAAGTTGTGAACTCCTGCGCCGGGTACACTATAGAACGCAACTTCGTGCGGGTTCGACATGTCGGTCACGTCGACGACGTGTACGTCACCTTCTGAAGTGCTTGGAACCGCGCCCGGTCCTTCTTCACCGACGAGAACGAAGCGGCGGTTGTTGGTCAGAGCATCGCGGAACCAGAAAATGTTGTGAGCCTGGCCACCGACAGTTGCAACTGTGCTCATGCGCACAGGATTCAAGACGGTGCCGCCGCGATTGCCACCGCCGATGTCCCAGATTGCAAG
>DASUXX010000316.1:0-6021 GCA_036377755.1 Gemmatimonadaceae bacterium | reverse complement strand
GCTTATGCCAGTATTGCCAAGGAGAACTTATTTACGACATACACCCAACCCTTCAGCATTCTTCACTGAATTGCTCGCGGCCTACCCATCAGCGGCATTCCTTCGCCCATCCGCTCCAGGCCACCCACTACGACCATTTCGCCAGCCTTTACTCCACTAAGTACTTCGACGTATCCCGCTGAGCGCACGCCGAGCTGAACAACGCGACGGCTCGCTTTGCCGTTGTCCACAACCCACGCGACGTTTGCGGTGCGCAATGGCTGAACAGCGTCTTCCGGAATGACGACTGCATTTTGTCTCACCGCAGTCGCGAGTCTCGCCTCGATGAACATTCCAGGTTTCAATAGTCGATCGCGATTTGCCGCGAGACCTTTGACAGTGATCGTACGATTCGCATTGTCTACGACAGGATCAATGAAGTCCACACGCGCTGCGAACTTGCGCTGCGGCTCGGCCGCAACTGTGAACTCCACAGTCTGACCCTGACGCAGGCTTGCTGCGTGTCGCTCGGGGACTTCGATCACCGCGCGCTGTGGATCGACAGTCTGCAAGGTGAGCAGCGGGCTTGCTGTAGTCACGTAATCACCGACGCTTACAAAGCGCTGGCCGACAACTCCTGAGAACGGCGCGCGCACTACACTGCGCGCTATCTGCACGTTAAGGAGTGACAGGGCAGCATTCGCACTGCGTGCCGCTGCTTCAGCGCGCTCGAGCTCGGCAGGCGGAGCAGCGTTCTGCTCTCTCAGCTTCCGCACACGCGCAAGCTGCTGATTCGCCAGATCGCGATCCGCATCCGCGCGCTCGGCCTGCGCCCTCAGTACTGCATCATCGATTCGCACGAGCGGAGTGCCGGCTGCAACGTACTGTCCCTCATGAAAGAGGAGAGCCGTGACGCGACCTTGTTCATCGGGACGAAGTTGTACCTGCTGAACCGCTTCGATTCTGCCCGTTGCTCTTACGGCATCGACAATTGGACGAACCTGCGCTTTGTCAACATCGACAGGCATCGGCGGCATCGCTGCACCAGGGCCGCCCGCGCCGGCGCGTGCTTTGCCAGCGCCCGCTGCGGCAGCGCCTTCAGCTTTGCCGCCGCGGCCGAGTGTGAAGTATCCAATGACGGCGATCGCAACGACTGCGAGCACAGTCAGCAGCATCTTGCGCTGCGATACCCACACGGGTTGAGTCGTGATCCTCGGATTAGTCATATCAGGGCTTACTCACATTAGGAGTCGGAGTCTCGAATATTCTTCGGCCAAGCAATGCTTCTATCTGCGCAAGCGAAAGCCGCGATGCGAAACGCGCGCGAATCAGCTGCGCCTGTGCCTCGGTGAGTGCAACCTGCGCCTCGAGAAGATCGAGAATCGTCGTCGCACCCTCCTTGAACCGCGCGTTCTGAACGCGATAGTTCTCAGTCGCGGCGGTCAACCCGACAACTGCGAGATCAATTCCTGCGCGCGCAGTGATGTAACCTCGGTAGGCCTGCGCCATCGTCTCACCGGCAGCACGCTCGAGATCTGCGCGTGCAGCAGTCGCAACGGTTCGATCGGCGCGTGCTCTTGCAACAGCGAGCTCGCGTGACCCACCATTCCAGAGAGGCAGCGCCAGGCTCATGTTCCACTGATTGCGCTTGAGTGCGTCAGGAAAGAGCTCCTTGTCGTAACGGCCGACGGTTGCGCCGATGTTGATCTCGGGCAAATAGCGCTCGCGCGCGGAAAGTATCGCCGCATTCGCGCTCTTCTCCTGTGCTCTCGCCGCTTCTACTTCGGGGCCACGCGCGCGCAGCTCTGCAATTGCCTGCTCCTCACTCATAGGAAGTGAACGGGGAAGCAGTGAATCCATCGGCGCAGCCTCCGCAGGTCCGCTGAGACCAATTCGACGGCCAAGTCTCAACCGCGAGGAAGTGAGAGATGAATCCATGCTAAGTATCCCAAGACGCGCACGACTCACTTCGAGTACGAGACGCAGCGAATCAGACGAAACCGCTTCACCCGCAACTACACGTACGCGCGCAAAGTTGAGCTGCTCTTCAGCACGACGTAGACGGTCCTGCGCGACGCGAGACAATTCCTTGTCAGCTAGCACCGCGAAGTAAGCCGCATCGGTTTCGAGCATCGTCCTGAATCTCGAAGATGTCTCCAGCGCCTCGGCGCTCGCTAACGATGCACGCGCACTTTTGAGAGCGCCGAATTTGCCAGCACCAAGTATCGAATAGCTTGCATCGAATGTCGCGCTGGCTGAATTGGGACTGATGCCGCCGGTGCCGAAGTTGAAGAACGGCTCGGAGAAATGCGTGTACGTAGTGGTCGCACGCAGGTTCGGCGTGATGAGATTCGTGAACGCTGAGCGACGTTCTGACGATGCGACGTCGACGCGACTGCGCGCTGCGACGGCGTCCGGATCGACGGTCACCGATCTGCGTCTCGCCTCGGCGAGTGTAACAACCGGAAGCCCCTCGTTTGGAGTCTGCGCGGCTGCAATTGAAGGAACGACGAGAAGGGTAAATAGAAGGCGTCTCCTCATCCGTGCGCCTCCGAAGATGCTGTTACCGGAATGGCTGTTCGAGCGGGCGCGGTTCGCCGCAATCTTTCAAACACAACGAACACTGCAGGTACCAGGAACAGTGTGAGCATCGTGGAGAGAATCATTCCTCCGATGATCGAGTAACCGAGCGGGCGCCGGCTCGTTGCGCCGGCGCCAAGTCCGAGCGCAATTGGAAGGGCGCCGAAGATAGTTGCGACAGACGTCATGAGAATCGGGCGCAGACGAATGCGCCCTGCTTCGCGCATCGCTTCGACAGCGTTGTGTCCTTCGCTTCTCAGCTGATTGGCGTACGTGACGAGAAGAATCGAGTTCTTCGAGACGAGCCCAATGAGCAGGATCATACCGATCTGGCTGTACACGTTCAGTGTCGACTTCGTCACCCAGAGCGCGAGCAGCGCGCCTGTAACAGCGAGCGGCACTGCGAGCAGAACCGTGAATGGATGCAGCAGTGATTCGTATTGCGCAGCGAGAACCATGAATACGAAGACAAGCGCGAGGCCAAATGCGAAGTAAAGAGCTCCGCCTGATTCCTTGAATTCCCGCGACTGACCCGCGAGCTCAACAGTACTTCCAGCCGGAAGAACTTTTGCCGCCCGCGCATTGAGCGAGTCCAGGGCTTCACCAAGAGTAAAGCCGGGAGCCATGCTCGCCGATAGCGTGAACGAGCGCACTCTATTGAAGTGGTTCAGCTGGCGCGGACCGATCTTTTCTTCAACTCGCGTAACTGCGTCGAGCGGGACGAGAGTGTTATTCCGTCCGCGCACCATGAGACCTGTAATATCCGATGGTGTTGCGCGCTCATTGGGGTCGAGGCGCAGGATCACATCGTAGAGCTTATTCTCCGATGTAAATCGCGTGACATCGCGACCGCCCAATAGAGTCTGCAATGTCGTTGCGATGTCCCGCGCCGGTACACCGAGATCTTCGGCCCTGTCGCGGTCGAGACTTACGACAAGCTCCGGTTTTGTGACGCGAAGATCCGTGTCGACGTTGAGCAAGCCTGGAATCGTACGCGCAGACGCAGTGAGTGTGTCCATTCCGCGCACTAGTGCCTCGAAGTCGCGGTTCTGCACGACAAACTGCACCGGCGCGCCGAACCCGCCGAACGCAGGCGGGTTTGTCGCGAACGCAAATACGCCGGGCACCCCGAAGAACTGCGGCTGCACTTCACCAATGACATCCTGCGCGGTGCGCTTGCGCTTGTCCCAGTCTTCGAGAATGGTGCCGAGGAATCCGGCGCTTGGCGGTCCATTGAACCCGACGAATGAGAACGTCGAGCGGACATCCTTTGTCTTTGCAACGATGTCCTCGAGCTGCTTGAGATATCCATCGGTGTACTGAACCGACGAGCCCTCGGGCGCGATGACGAACGTGAAGAAGAATCCACGATCGTCCGGCGGCACGAACTCACGCTTGAGGTTCTTGAAGAGGAACACTGCGCTCAGCGTAATCAGCGCTCCGCCGCCAATCACGATGAATGGATGCCGCAGCCCCCGTGAGAGCAGCCGCTCGTACGACGACGATATTCCATCCAATGCGACGCCTACTACGTGGTGAAAGCGTGACTCACGAGCTGCCACTCTCAGGATCTTTGCCGAGAGCATTGGTGTGAGTGTAAGCGCAACCACGCCGGAGATGAGTACAGATCCACCAACCGCTGCTCCGAACTCGTTGAACAATCGACCGGTCGCGCCGGTAAGGAAGAGAAGCGGTGAGAATACTGCGAGGAGAGAGATCGTCGTCGCGATAACTGCCGTCGTGATCTCGCGTGTCCCATCGATCGCTGCCGACTCTGGATCTTTCTTGAGCTCCTCCTGATGTCGATACGCATTTTCCATCACGATGATTGCGTCATCGACGACGATACCGATTGCGAGAATGAGTCCGAGCAGGGTAAGGGTATTTACCGAATATCCGAATGCATTGAGCACCGCGAACGTTCCGATGATTGAAACCGGAATGGCGAGTGCAGGGATGATCGTTGCGCGAACCGTTGCGAGGAACAGGAAGATGATGAGAATGACGAGACCTGCAGTGATGAGCAGCGTCTCTTTCGCTTCAGTGATCGATCGCTGAACGAACACCGATCCATCGTACGCCATGTGGAGCTCGATTCCTGGTGGCAGTGATGCGCGCACCGCAGGGAGCTCCTTCTGAACAGCTTCAGCAACCTCGAGCACGTTTGCCTTAGATTGCCTGATGACTCCGATGAAAATTCCCGGTTGACGATCGTACCGTGATACGGAGCGATCATTCTCCGGCCCGGGCTCGACGCGCGCAACGTCGCCGAGCTTTACGAGCTGCCCATCGCGGCTGGAAACCGTGAGATCGGCGAATTGATCCGGGGTTTGCATTTCGCCGAGGTAGCGGACGGAGAACTCGCGGCGGCTGGATTCGATGCGGCCGGCGGGAATCTCAACCGAGCGTGAGCGGATTGCGCCTTCGACGTCCTGCGGCGTGAGTCGTCGTGCAGCAAGCTCCGAGGGTGAAAGCCATACGCGAATCGAGAATCTTCTTTCACCGTAAATAGGCGCGCCGGAAACACCTGCGATTGTCTGGAGCCGTGGCTTGATCTGGCGATCCGCGATGTCAGAGAGCTCCATCAGGTCGTACGTCCTGGACGTGAGGGAGAGGAACATGATCGGAAACGCGTCGGCTTCCTGCTTTGCGATGACAGGTTCTTCGACATCTTCCGGCAATCGGCCGCGCACGCGTGAGACTTTGTCTCGAACGTCCTGGGCAGCTGCTTCGATTTCGCGATCGAGTGTGAACTCGAGCGTAATTGTCGATACCTGTTCCTGCGATGCGCTCGTTATCGATCGAATGCCTTCGATCGAAGAGAGCTCTTCCTCGAGTACGTCGGTGACTGACGATTCGACTACCTGCGGGCTCGCACCAGGAAGAAGAACAGTGACCGATACTACGGGAGGATCCGCGTCAGGAAATTCTCTGACGGGAAGATTCTTGTATCCGATGATGCCGACGAGCACGATCCCGAGCGAAACCATGCTCGAGAGAACGGGGCGGCGAATGAATCTTTCGGCGAACTGCATCCGGTGAGTCCCTCTAGGTCGGACGACGGCACGATAAGGTGCCGAACATAACCCGAAACAGGTGTGTTACAAGGGCCGGAAAAGATAACGTCAAACCAGCGTTCTCAACGTCAAAATTGTGTAAGCACAAGCTTGACCCACACCGGTTATGCGCATAATATGAATTGAGATATGCGCATAGAGGCCGGACATGGCTAAAGTCGTAAAAAACCTCACGCTCGATTCCGAAGCGGTCAAAGCCGGGGAGAAATTCAGCAGGCAGAAGGGAACCAGCATTTCCCAACTGGTGAGCGACCTGCTTCTGGGCCTCGAAGATCATGGGCAGCAGGAGCTTTCACCCGCTACCAGTCGCCTGCTTGGAATTGGCAGGGGCAAAGGCGTCGCTGATTACCACGAGTATCTCGCCCGGAAATATTCGCGGTGAAAA
>DASUXX010000315.1:0-4231 GCA_036377755.1 Gemmatimonadaceae bacterium | reverse complement strand
ATTCGCGAGCGAAGGATGTCGGAGAATCGCAGCAGCAGAGGGAGACCGACGCCCTGCGCTTCAAGATCGTTAGCGAGCTCGAACAGATCGAGCTCTCGCGCAGGGTTGCCAGCGTCGGGACGGACTACAACGTGGCCCTGGTCGTTGATGTCGAAGTATCCAACACCCCAGCCTTCGATGTTGTATAGAGCGCGCGCTGATTCAATCGTCCAGGCTTCTTCCGACTGCGGCTCAGCAGCAGGCGGAGTGCGGGTCATCGTCATTCCAAAAGTTTAGGGACTAACGGCGCGATTTGGTACCGGTTACGGATAGAGAGTTTCCATTGTCCAGCTTTCTCCGCTCCGCAAGTAGAGATGCCGTTCGTGCAGACGGCCCGGGCGTGCCTTCCAGAATTCGATTCGTTCAGGACGCAGACGGAAGCCCGACCAGTTGGGGGGGCGGGTCACATCGACGCCCTCGAATTTTTTCTCGAACTCGGCGACGCGCCTGGCAAGGTCATCCGCTGTTTCAATCGGCTGGCTCTGGATCGATGCCCATGCGCCGATCTGACTCACGCGCGGCCGCGTCGCGAAGTAAGCATCAGCTTCTTCATTAGATACCAGCGACACCGGACCTTCGGCACGCACCTGAACCTCGAGCACAGCCCAGTGAAAGCAGATCGCGGCGACCGGGTGTGTGCGAAGCTCGCGCCCTTTGCGCCCTTCGAGGTTCGTGTAGAACACGAACCCCCGCTCGTCGACGTCTTTCATCAGCACTATTCTCACTGATGGCGCCCCGCTCATTCCGACGGTCGCGAGCGACATCGCATTCGGATCAGGAAGAATCGAGCGGTCTATCTGCTGTGCCTGCGCATAGAGCCGGTTGAAGCGGCTCAATGGATTCTGCACTGGGTAAGGAGTGGGCATTCGTCAGGTCGAAGGGTTGCCTGCCGGACGGAAGATGGTAGCGATTGAATCCTTATACCAGACTTTCCATCCCGGTTCCAGAGCGAGGCCTTTGGCCGTCGGGGACCTGGAATGGACGATGACCGTCTTGATCTGCCACCGCTGGATTTCCTTCTGCCATCCCGGCTGGAGGTCTTCGATTATCCCGTAAGACTTGATGGTGGTCTCGTTGAACTTGAGGGGATCGACGTGAAGGCGGGCCTCAGGCCACGCATACATTATATAGCCGCCCCATCCCCAGGTATCGAATACGCGCCCGTCGAGCCGGGCCGCGCTGGCTCGGGCGATCGCCTCGACCGGGAATTTTTTCGGGCTGAAGCTGTCCGCGATCACCTGAACTCCCGCAATCGCGCCATGGTTCACGCCTACGAGGAGCATCAAGGCAGCGACCGGGACGGCAAGTATTCCTTTTCTGGAGCCGGGGTCGAGGCGGGCGAACTCACTGAAGAACCGGAACGGTTTCTTCGGCCTCGGCCACGACTCGGCAACATGAAGCGCAACGAGTGGCCACGCTGTCACACCGAACAGAGCAATGTTGCGGAAGGAGCGCAGCGCGAAAAAAAGACTCATCGTGATTACGAGAAGCCAGGGAATCCGTATCCGCTTCGTTCCAAATGCGAACAATGCAACCGTTGCGAGGATGGCCAGCAGGAATGGCCACTGCCCGGCATCCTGAAAATTCGGAGGAAGGTATTCGGCAATCTGGCTGGCGAGTGACGAGCTGGTGACCGCCGAGAAAACCTCCTCGTGGAGCCGGATTCCGTAGGGATTCAGGAAAGTGGCAGCGCTCGCGGCAGCGAAAGCCGCAGAATTTTCTTTGGCTGCGGTGATCCAGGCAGATCTATCGGTGCTGGACGCGAATGCCTCTATCAAATCACCGGCGATGTACATGGCGATCAGCAGCAGGCCATAGGCCCACCCGCCGTGGAGATTCGCCCACAGCGCAAACAGCGGGACGAACCACAGGACACGGCGCCGGATCTTTGATTCAAGAAGAATCAGTGTCGCTGCCGAGAACGCGATGGAGAACATGTGCGGACGCGTGAGCCAGTGAGTCGATCCGAGTGACAGGCTCAGAAGTGCTGCGAGAAAGGCCCATCGTGGATCCGCTCCGCGCTTTCGAAGAAAAAGCGCAATGGCTCCATGAGTGAGACCGACCAGGATGCCTGTGACGACTGAGAGAAGCGGCAGTCCGCCAATTCTGAACAGCGTCGTAAAGATGATTTCACTCAACCATGCATGGGCAACCATGTAATCGGACGGAGCAGTGAACGACACAAGACTGTGCGCTGGAATGTGTCCAGTCGCGAGTATCGTTTCGCCCATCCTGATGTGTGCTGCAAGGTCGCCGTCGCTTTGTGTGAGCTTGACTGTTCCACGTATTGCGGTGAGTGGAGCGACGACGAGAAAAATCAAATCGAAAGCGCTTGGCGCGTTGTTCCGTTTCACGAGCACAATCTCGCTTTCATGTCCGATGGGCGCCAATGAAAAGCTTTTGGACGCAACGATTTACGCTCTCACGCATTGTAACAGTTGCGTTAACGGACTCGCGTGCTTTTTTCGCTTGCACTTTCGCTCGTACACTTTTACGCTAGCAACCTGTTGCATCGAGGTGCGTGAAAAACTTTCGGGAGGCTTGCATGGTTCGTTTGATGGAGTCCGCGCGCAAATTCGCCGTAGATGAGGAAGGAGCCGCGCTTGCTGAGTACGGGATTCTTGTTGCTTTCATCGCAATCGTGGCGATCACCGCGGTTACGTTCTTCGGCAGCAAGATCTCCGCGAAGTTCTCGCAGTACGCAAACACGTTGAGCTGACGCAGAAGCGTGAGCGCTTTCGCGTTTGCTTTACGCGAAAGCAGGCAAGTGTTGGTAAGTGGAAAAAAATTGTCGTGCCTCATGCAGTAGCTATTGAGAAGTAACGGTTCTGGTTGTGTGGGTTGCAGTGCGTGGTCTGGTTAGAGTCTTCCCTGCCAGGTTGGGCGCAACGCCTGAGTCGCCCCGCGAGTTCACTCCGCCGGGACCGAGATTGTTGAGGAGGCGCATTCTCGTTACGTCGCCACCTCGATAGCAGCACACCCGCGAGAGGTTCGCGTGGTGGCAAGTCATCATAAACCTGGAGGTAGAAGTGGCAAAAATCGCTCTTGCAGTTCGCCGTTTCGTCAAGGACGAAGAAGGCGCAGCACTCGCCGAGTACGGAATTCTCGTTGCGTTCATCGCAATCGTTGCGATTACCGCAGTGACGTTCTTCGGAAGCAGAATCTCGGTCAAGTTCTCAGCGCTCGGCAACGCGTTTACCTGAGATCGGAGGGGGTGCGGCCCTTCGAAGGAAGCTCGCTCGCGATCGCAGCTGGAGTCGTCTTTACGGCGATGCTCGTTGCAGCCGCAGCCGGTGACCTGAGAACCAGGCGCATACCCAACAAGCTCGTGGCGATTCTCGCAGTATGCGGAATCGCATACTCCATTGTACGTGCGCCCGTCCTCGAGGGACTGACGCAGTCAGGTGGAGGCTTGCTCGCAGGGCTGGCGTTGTGGCTTCCCTTCTATGCACTGGGATGGCTGGGCGCCGGAGACGTGAAGCTGTACGCAGCAGCGGGTGCATGGCTTGGGCCCGCTCGCGCGGTGGAAGGTGCGATCATCGGTGCGCTGTTCGGAGCCGTGCTCGCACTCGTGTACATGATGAAGTCGCAGGGAATGAAGGAAGCGGCGCAGACACTTGGAATGGCTGCCGCTACGCCGGAGATGCTTGCCCGTCCATCTGGATCAGGCAAGCGGTCCACGTTGCCGTATGGTGTAGCGATCGCGTTTGGAGCGCTCTGGGCCGGCTGGATGCCGCGGATCCTCAATTTCTAGAGGACAGGTCGCGGCAACTGTGGGTTGCAGACAATTGAATTCATCCGGGAAGGATCATGGGCGGACGATATAAACTGGTTTTCTGGGGCGCGATCATCGTGGCCGCAGCAGCGACTTTCGGTGCGTACAGGCTTCTTGCCGCGAACAGCAAGGCAGACATGGCGACGCGACCCGTAGTCGTGGCTAGCCGCGATATTCCCGAGGGGTCGGCAATCGACAGGATTGCGCTCGTCGCGAAGCAATGGCCTGTCGAGACGGCACCTGTCGGAGCGTACTCGTCTGTCGATTCCGTGGCCGGGCGGGTAGCACGCGTTGCCATCTTCAACGGAGAGGCAATCGTGCCGGGGCGTCTTGCTCCAACCGGAACGGGTCCCGGTCTCGAGGTAAAAATTCCTCCGGGACAGCGCGCCATGGCCGTGCGCATCAATGATGTCGCAG
>DASUXX010000314.1:0-2491 GCA_036377755.1 Gemmatimonadaceae bacterium | reverse complement strand
CTGATTTCAAGAAGGCGGTAAAGAGTATCCGCGAACGCAAGGAGCGCGAAAGGGAAGCGCAAAAAAAAGCGCAGCAGACTGATGGGTCTGCTGCGCAGGAAAGAAACTAGCTCAGTTCTTCGACAGCTCGGCGGTCTGCTGCTCCATCGTCACGAAGGGCCGAAACACGCCGCACACGACGCCGAGAATTCCAAAGTCATCGCCGGGCTTGATCTCGATCTCGCGCTCAGCGGGGTTCGCCGGTGAGAGAACGACCTTCCCATTGTTCTGGGTCAGAGTCTTCACGGTAGCTTCCTCGCCGATGCGGGCGGCAACGATGTCGTTCTCCTTTGCCTTTGCGATGGGATTAACCATTACAAAATCACCATCAGATATCGCGCGGCCGATCATGCTGTCGCCCTTCACCTTGAGGAAGTAAACCTCCTCTGATGGAATGAAGCGGCGGTCCATCGTGATGAATCCCTGACGGTTCTCGGGAAGAATCGAAGGCTCGCCCGCATGAATCTTTCCATAGTATGGAACGGGCTTGGTCTTGTTGCCGCCGGTAAAGCCGAGCAGGCGAACGCCTCTCGAGCGCGCGGGGTCGCGCTCGATATATCCCTTGCGTGCAAGCGACTGGAGAAGGTCTGAGACCGTCTTGGTCGACTTGATCTGGAACTTCTTTCCAATGTCTCGAATGCTGGGCTGGTAGGTGTTCTCAGCCGTGAAGTCGAGGAGGTAATTGTAGACCGACCCCTCCAGGGGTGTCAGCGCGTCGGGCATAGCAGCTCCAAAAAGAAAACGGCGCGGTCACCAGCGACCGACCGGAAATATCAGGATTCTTGAAAGACAAATTTGTATTCCGGTACCGGACACGTCAATTCGTTACGTCCGGTATCGAACACTTTAGCGGTTTTTGGCCAGCCAGTCCACTGCGTTACCGACCCTTTTCAGTGCCATATCCCGCCCCTGCATCACCAGCACCTCGAAGATTCCGGGGCTCACTCCCAGACCGGTCAGAGCGACCCGCAACGGCTGAAAGATCTTACCCGCCGCCAGCCCTTTCTGCTCCGCAAGAGAGCGCAAGGCAGTCTCCAGTGGCTCCGGTGTCCAGTCAGTTATACCCTCGAGTGTCGTCCGGGTATCAGAGAGAATCTCGCGGGCAGCGGTTTTGTCCTTCCAGTTCCTGGCGGCTGCGTCAGCGTCGTACTCTATCGTGTCGAGGAAATATGGTCCTGCCTGACGGACGATATCATCGATCGTACGCGCCCGAACCCTCAGAAGGTCGAGAAGCCCCAGGTACCACTCTCTCCGCGATTGTATTGAGTCCCATGTAATCAAACCGGCGTTCACCATTGCGGGCGTGACGCGGGGCTCCAGCTCGTCGAGAGGGATTCGCGACAAGTGCTGCCCATTCATCCACTCGAGCTTTTTCGGATCGAAGATCGCGGCCTTTCTCTGCAGTCCGTCGGGCGTGAAGAGCTCGATCATCTCCTCGATGGTCATCACTTCGCGATCACCGCCAGGCGACCATCCGAGCAACGCGAGAAAGTTCAGCATTGCACCGGGAAGCAGTCCCTGATGCTGATAATCACCGACAGCAGTTGCCCCGTGGCGCTTGCTGAGCTTCTTGCCGTCCATTCCGTGAATCATTGGAAGGTGGGCGAATACCGGCAGCTCAGCGCCGAGTGCTTTATAAAGAAGGATCTGCTTGGGTGTGTTGCTGATGTGATCGTCACCACGCATCACGATGGTAATGCCCATTGCGATATCATCGGATACGACTGCGAGGTTGTATATCGGAGTCGCGTTCGAGCGAAGGATGACGAAGTCCTCGAGATCCTTATTCGGAAAGGCGATGTTCTCATGAACGAGATCGTTCCATTCCGTTGTTCCCTCGGGAATGCGGAATCGAATGACAAACGGCTCGCCGGTGGCAACGCGCCGCTCGATCTCGTCTGACGTGAGACGATCGCATCTCCTGTCGTACTTGAACGCTTCCTTGTTTGCTTCTGCGGCTTTGCGTCTCTCGTCGAGCTCTTCGGGCGTGCAGAAGCAACGGTATGCAGCGCCTGCTTCGAGCATTGCGTACGCATCGCGCTGATGGCGCTCGAGATTCGCGCCCTGATACACGACATCCTCGTCCCACTTGAGACCGAGCCACTCCATTCCCTCGAAGATGGCGCGCGTGCTCTCTTCAGTGCTGCGCATCTTGTCTGTGTCTTCGATACGGAGCAGGAACTCGCCATCGTAATGGCGCGCGTAGAGCCAGTTGAAGAGCGCCGTGCGCGCGCCGCCCACGTGCAGGTACCCGGTGGGCGAGGGCGCGAAGCGGAGGCGGGGCGTTGCGGACATCGAGTCGTGGGGGTTCGGGAGGCGGTCGACCCTCCGGCAGCGAGACGCTATGCGCTATGCGCTCAGCGCTCACTTTAGCGTCCAGCGCATAGCGCATAGCGGCACGAACGACCGAGGGGCCCGCCACTCGCGCGACGGGCCCCTCGACACGGAGAGG
>DASUXX010000313.1:0-3497 GCA_036377755.1 Gemmatimonadaceae bacterium | reverse complement strand
CGTTTCGACTTTTCTTGTCGATGTAAGACCACGCGCTGCCGCGTTCTCCCCGGGCGGCGCGCGAGCCTACATATCCGCGGAAGTCGGAGGCTCGGTTACCGTCGTCGATGTTGCGAAGCACGAGCCCATCGGCACGATCTCGCTCGAGAAAGGCGAAGGCAAGCCCGTTGGAATAGTGGTGTCGCATGATGGCAGATGGCT
Source organism: Gemmatimonadaceae bacterium (assembly GCA_036377755.1). GTDB lineage: Bacteria > Gemmatimonadota > Gemmatimonadetes > Gemmatimonadales > Gemmatimonadaceae > UBA4720. The sequence goes on along the minus strand of DASUXX010000313.1, from coordinate 3,296 downwards.
GTACGCCGCTAACGGGCGCACGAGCACTGTCTCGATCGTCGATCTCTCCAGAGGAACAGTGTCGGGAACGATTCGAGTTGGACGAAGACCGTGGGGAATCGCGCTGAGCCGCGATGGAAAGCGGCTCTACACTGCTAATGGATTGTCGAACGATGTCTCGGTGATCGACATTGCAAGTCGCAAGGTCATCGCAACCATAAAGGTTGGCGGGCGGCCGTGGGGAGTCGCTGTTCCGCGCTGACCTGAAGGCTAACGAAGGCCGAGCAGTTTGTGGGTCTGCACGCTCAGACGCCATTGTGGATGAGCCATGCAGTATTCAATCGCCAGCCGCGTATTTCCTTCGACATCAGGTCCATCCATAGGCTGAAGAAAGAAACTCTCGAAGTCGAGATGAGCGAATTGCTCAGGCATTGCCTTCGCCTGAGGAAAAACGAGCTTGAGCTCGCTTCCTGAAGTCTGCACAAGCGGTGCTCCGGCTTTTGGACTCACGCATATCCAGTCAATCGACTCCGGAGCATGCTGCGTCCCGTTTGTCTCGACGGCGACAGTGAAGCCTTTCCTGTGAAAGGCATCGACAAGCTCAGTGTCCAGCTGAAGAAGTGGCTCTCCGCCTGTGCACACTACGAATCGTGAGCCTTCGCCCTCACCACGCCATGCCCGCTCGACAGCATCAGCGAGCTGATCCGGTTCGCTGAACTTTCCGCCATCAGGTCCGACACCGACGAAATCCGTGTCGCAAAATTGACACACAGCCCGGTGGCGATCTTCCTCGCGTCCCGTCCACAGGTTGCATCCGCTGAAACGACAGAATACCGCTGCTTTGCCGGTGTTCGCTCCTTCGCCCTGAAGCGTATAAAAGATCTCTTTTACAGTGTAAGTCATGTCGCGTATCGCACTGGATCGCGTGCCCCCGCTTCTTCGAATCCCTTCAATCGCAGCTGACACGCATCGCAGTGACCGCACGCCTCGCCATCGGCACCGGGATCGTAACAGCTTGTCGTCATCGAGTAATCGACGCCGAGCCGCAAGCCAACCTGAATGATCTCACTCTTTGACATGTCAATGAGCGGAGTTCGAATCTTCACCGGAGCAGTGCCTTCGACACCCACCCGCGTCGCGAGTCGCGCCATCTTCTCGAATGCAGCGATGAACTCAGGCCTGCAGTCAGGGTATCCACTATAATCGAGCGCGTTGACTCCAATGAAAATGTCAGGGGCGCCGAGCACTTCGGCCCACGCGAGCGCGAACGAGAGAAAGATCGTGTTGCGCGCGGGAACGTATGTCACCGGTATGTCTTGCGCGGCTTCCACAGCGCGATCTCGCGGAACATCGATATCGGCTGTGAGAGCTGAACCGCCGAACATTCTCAAATCGATGTTCGTGATGACATGCTGGACTACTCCATAGTGCGCAGCGATCTTTCGCGCCGCAGCAAGTTCGGCAGAATGTCGCTGGCCGTAACTGAAGCTGAGCGCGTGAATTGCGTAACCCTCGCTCGATGCAAGAGCAAGGAGAGTGGTGGAATCCAGCCCGCCGCTCAAAAGCAGCACGGCTTTTCTCGAGTCCATACCTTCTTAAGATAGCATCGAGAGGAAAAGCAACTTGAACGTCCCCACAATGTTGAGATCGACGCTTGTCGCTGCGGCCGCTTTCACGGCTGCATGCTCATCCCAGCCGCGAGTCGAGACGGCGGCCACGCCCGGCGTTTCCAGAACGGTTGCATCGATTACACCCACCGATCTCAAGACCCGCCTCCTGATCTTCGCTGACGATTCAATGATGGGCCGTGAAGCAGGCACGCTTGGCAATTTCAAGGGAACCGCATACATCGCGTCGGAGCTTGCCCGCATGGGTCTCGAGCCTGCGGGAGACAGCGGCACATATTTCCAGGAAATTCACGCGACCACCGCGCGCTTTGCCGGCAGCCCGAATCCGGCGTGGGCGCGCAACGTCGTAGCGATCATCCGCGGAAGTGATCCAACTCTTCGCAACGAGTACGTCGCAATCGGCGCGCACAACGATGCGATCGGTACGCGACCAGCGGCTGCTGCAGATCACGATTCGCTGCGCGCATTCAATGTCCGCATGACCGAGCTCGGCGCGCCAATCTGGGATCGGTCCAAGCGCGGGCTTCGCGATTCACTTCGCGCAACCGTCAAAATCAATGTCGACAGCCTCCACCAGATCCGCCCTGCGCGTCGTGACTCGATAATCAACGGCGCTGATGATGATGGATCGGGTTCAGTTACAGTGCTCGAGATTGCAGAAGCGATCAATGCAATGCCAGTCAAGCCGAAACGCTCGATACTTCTTGTATGGCACACTGCAGAAGAGAAGGGGCTTCTCGGATCGAAATGGTACACGGAGCATCCTACAGTTCCGCGCTCTCAGATAGTTGCGCAGCTCAACATCGACATGGTTGGGCGGGGAAGCGCAGCGGATCTTGCGGGAGGCGGACCTGATTATCTGCAGCTCGTTGGATCACGCCGCGTATCGAGCGAGCTCGGCGACATCGTGGAGGCGATCAACACGGCCAGCTCGCGGCCGTTCAAGTTCGATTATCAGTTCGATGCAAATGGTCATCCCGAGCGCATCTACTGCCGCAGCGATCACTACAACTACGCCCGCTACGGTATTCCAATCACGTTCTTCACCACTGGCCTGCACCCCGATTACCACCAGATCACGGATGAAGTGCAGTACGTCGATTTCGATCACATGAACCGCGTTGCGAATTTCATCCGCGATATTGCGATCCATGTGGCGAATCTGGATCACAGGCTCAAGGTCGATAAGCCGGTGGGGGATCCAAACGCGACTTGCGTGCAGTAGTCGCTGGTTTTTCTGTTAGAGAGTAGAGCTTGGCGCTATCGCGTTTGGCGTATGCCGCTTTCCGTTAACAGTTATACGTAACACGCACAACGGCGGACGGACAACGGCTTACGCCAAACGCGATAGCGCTTTCGTGTTAGAACTCTACTACGCTGCCGCTGTCCTCAGCTCTCCCACTAGAAGTTTGAGCTGCCTCGATCCCGACAACAGCTGCGTCGATGCGCTCGTCATCTGCTCGCATGCAGCCGATTGCTCTTCGGTGGATGCGCTCACCTGCATCGCGGCAGCAGCATGACCCTCCGCCGTCTTTGCAACGAGCCCGAGGTTCTGAAGTGCGATCTCGACGGCTTTCACATTCTCCTGCGCGGATGCTGTAACAGACGCGGCGCTTTGACGCGTGCGCTCAGCGGCAGCGACGATTGTACCGAGCGCGCCGCTCAAGTCGCGACCAACCCGCTCGATCT
>DASUXX010000312.1:0-2416 GCA_036377755.1 Gemmatimonadaceae bacterium | reverse complement strand
TCGCCGGGGGGAAGATGTGCCGAGCAGGCATGAGCTGTTCAATGCACCGGATGAAACGCTTGCTGCGCTGTCGTCGCTGGGTGTCCTCGAGCTTTACGCAACCGACGCACTCGATTCTCACAGTGAGTTCGCATCAGCTTCGGCTCCTGCTGTAACGATCGATTTTCCAATCGTTCCACCTGAGCCGATCCATCGCGACATGAAGCGCCTGCGCGAGGTCGTGTCGGATGGAGTTCCGACGATCATACTGTGCGACAACAGCGGACAGGCAGAGCGCCTCGACGAGTTACTTACTGAAGGGCGAACGAAGATTCCGGGTGTCGCGCTGGCGATTGGAGTCCTGCATGGCGGCTTCATCATTCCGCCGTGGGGAATGCAGATCCCGGGACTGCGTGTTCTCACAGATCATGAAATCTTCCGCCGTGAGCGGCGCATTCGTCGCGCGCGCAAATACACGACGGGTACGTCGATCGAGTCGCTCACTGCTCTCACTCCTGGTGATTACGTCGTGCACCTCGAGCACGGCGTCGGGATATATCGCGGAATAGAACGGGTTTTCGTTCGTGAGAGCACAGTCGAAGCTGCCGTGATCGAATACGAGGGCGGATCGCGCCTGAACGTGCCTCTCTATCGTATCGACCAGATCGAGCGGTTCCGATCGGCCGCAGATATCTCGCCTGACAATCCTCCGCCGCGACTGCACACGCTCGGCGGAAAACGATGGGCTCAGCAGAGAGACCGCACACGCGCAGCAATTCAGGACATGACGGTCGAGCTTCTGGATCTGTACGCGCGGCGGCGGGTTGTCACGCGGCCTCCGCACGTTCCCGATACGCCGTGGCAGAAGCAGCTCGAGTCGTCGTTTCTATTCGAAGACACACCTGATCAGCGGACTGCAACTGCTGAAGTGAAAGGCGACATGGAGAAAGCGCGGCCAATGGACCGCCTTCTTGTCGGCGACGTCGGCTACGGCAAAACAGAGATCGCAGTGCGCGCCGCGTTCAAGGCGGTACAGTCAGGGCGACAGGTTGCTGTGCTCGTACCAACGACGATTCTCGCCGAGCAGCACGCGCGTACGTTCGGAGACAGACTCGCGGATTTTCCGATCGAGATAAGAACGATGAGCCGCTTCGAAACTCAGAAGCAGCAGCAGGAAGTCATTGCAGATCTTGCAAGTGGAAAGATCGATATCGTGATCGGCACGCATCGCCTGCTCAGCCCCGATGTGAAGTTCAGGAATCTTGGCATCATCATCATCGATGAAGAGCATCGCTTTGGCGTAAAGCACAAGGAGCGTCTCAAGCAGCTCAAGCTCGAGACTGATGTGCTTACGCTGACAGCCACGCCGATTCCGCGCACTCTGCATCTCTCGCTCGCAGGATTGCGGGACATGACGCTGATGCAGACTCCACCCCGTGATCGTTCTCCGGTGCTGACGTTCGTCGAGCCGTGGGATGAAGGGCTCATCGAAGAGGGAATAAGCAGGGAGCTCGATCGCGGTGGGCAGGTGTTCTTCGTGCACAATCGCATCGAGACCATCGATGCAATCGCTGCGCATGTGCAGCGTCTCGTTCCGCGTGCACGAATCGGTGTGGGTCACGGCCAGATGCGCGAGCGCGAGCTCGAGGAAGTGATGCGGAAATTCGTCGATGGCGAGACCGACGTGCTCGTGTCGACGATGATCGTGGAATCAGGACTCGACGTGCCCAACGCGAACACGATGTTCGTGAACCGCGCCGATCATTTTGGGCTCGCCCAGCTCTATCAATTGCGCGGGCGCGTAGGCCGATCACACCGCCGGGCGAACTGTTATCTGCTCGTGACGGATGGCGACATCGATGAGGAAGCAAATCGCCGTCTCAAGATTCTGGAGCATCACACGGAGCTTGGCGCGGGTTACCGCATTGCACTCAAGGATCTCGAGCTTCGCGGCGCAGGGAATCTTCTTGGGCCTGAGCAATCGGGATTCGTCACCGCCGTTGGATTCGACATGTATCTCCGAATGCTCGATGAGACGGTAAAGCGCGTAATGCGCGGCGACACCGCGCCAAGGCTTCAGCCATCGGACGTGTCCGTCGACATGCCATCATATCTCCCGGACGATTACGTCACGAGCCAGGACGCGAAGCTCGATATCTATCGCCGGCTGACTCACATGACCGAGACCACTGAGATCGAAGCTTTGAAGGGCGAGCTGCGAGACCGTTTTGGCCCGCTACCCGAGGCCGCGGAAACCTTTTTTGATGTTGCGATGCTCAGAGTACTTGGCGGGTACGCGCAGATCGAATCGATGCTGCTGCGTGGGAACGAGGCTCGTATTACCTTTGGAGAACACGCTGTGCCCCGGATGAAGGGGATCTCGGCGGCGTTTCATGAGGTACAGTTCCAGGCGGAGGTGCGACGAGCACATCCGCTT
>DASUXX010000311.1:0-6971 GCA_036377755.1 Gemmatimonadaceae bacterium | reverse complement strand
CATGACAGCCTGAATCGACTGCGGATGAACGCCTATGGAGAGCAGCCTGCGGGCAAGAGTTCGCGGAGCAAACCCTGCATCGACGAGCACTCGCGTGTCACGCGATTGCATCAGGATTGCGTTCCCGCGACTTCCGCTTCCAAGCACGCACAGCTTCACGTATCTGCTGCTCCACTGATATCGAAAGCAGCGAGAAGATGCTGCTTTCCTCTTATGCCGAGCTCTACATGGCGGCGCGCCATCATCCGCTCGGCAACTTCGACGAACTTTGTACTCGCAAATCTAGCGTAGGGTTCGCTCTTTCCCCATGAAAATGGAGGGATGTATTTCGGTGTCGTCCCGGCGCCGAAAATGTTGGATCCCGCCCCGACTACGCACCCCGTAGTCAGCATTGTGCCGATACCGGTTTTTGCGTGATCTCCGATGAGGCTCCCGAGAAATTGAAGGCCGGTGTCGCGAATACCCGATGGCGTCCACAACTGAACCTGCCCATACGTGTTCTTGAGATTGCTCGTTGTTGTTCCAGCTCCAAGGTTGACCCAGCGGCCGAGGTACGAGCTGCCAACGAAGCCGGTGTGTCCCTTGTTGGAATGGCCAAGCATTACCGCGCCGGAGATTTCTCCGCGGACCTTGCACACGTCACCGATCGAACATGCGCGGATCGCGTCGCCGATGACGTGCGAGTCCTGACCGATGTAGCATGGGCCAACTATCCGTGTGAAAGACGCGATTGTCGCACCGCGGCGAATCAAAATCGGGCCATCATTTGCGTCGAGCACCACGAACGGCTCGATGCTCGCGCCCGTCTCGCAGTAGACCGCGTTCTTTCCGATGATTGTCGCCGTCTCGATTGCCGCGCCTGAAAGCTCGCTGCCCATCGCGGGGATGTCGTCGGTCAGCTGCGCACCAAGGTCGCCAACGAGATTCCAGACTTCGTCGAGCCATCGCCCGTCCACCTCGCGAGGCGCTCCATGGCCCTCGATGAGTCCCTCCAGATCCTGGCTGCCATCTGCAAGCGCCGCGATGTCGACGGATCTCCGCACGCGCACTGCGCAGATTCTGCCGTTGCAGAAGTATGCAGGACTGATGTCGTCGAGCTTCTCGCGCAAAGAAATAACGAATCGCGAATTCGCGATGACAGAGCCGCCGGGAATTGTCGTTTCACCAGCGACTGCAGGCGGAGAATTCAATTCTTCAAAGTCCTTGAGATGGGCCGAAGAAATGAATCCGTATGCTTTCTGCCCCGCCGCCTTCTCCCATCTCAACCGGATGAGCTCGGCACCTGCGAGTAATTCAGAGACAGGACGCGTAAGCGAAAAAGGCGCAAACTCACGCGCCTTTGCATCGTCGTAGAGGTAGAGGCGCTTCAACTCAGGTCTCGCAGATTCGCCGGGAGCGAGTCGAACAGGGTCTTCAGATCCGCAGACCGGTCCGTTGTAGTGACGAGAGTCAAACCGTTGCGCGACACGACTACAAGATCGTTCACTCCATAGAGCACGACTGCGCCGCCTTCTGCATGCACGACATTCCCGCTCGCTTCGAGCGACGCGACATCGCCAGTGGTGACGTTGCCCGAGCCGTCCTCTGCTTTGACCCGGCGAAGAGCGCCCCATGTTCCGACGTCGTCCCATCCAAAATCACCGGGAAGCACTCGTACGCGATTACTTCGCTCGAGCACGCCGACGTCGACAGAGACTGGAATCACCGCATTGAAGAATGACTCGAGTCCCTGTTCAGCGTATGTGTCGAGAGCTTTGGATACTTCAGGTGTAAGTCCGCGCACCTCACCAAGAAAATCCTCTACTCGCCAGGCAAAAATTCCCGAATTCCATAGATAGCCATCGTGCATCATCGACTCTGCGCGAGCTCTGTCGGGCTTCTCGACAAAGCGCTCCACTTTTCGCGCGCCGCTCTCGGTCTTGTCTCCGGGTTGTATGTAGCCGAAACCGGGATCGGGGCGCGTAGGCACAACGCCGACTGTTACCAGTGCCTGCTCCTCGAGTGCAACACGCTCGGCAGCGGCAAGCGCATTGCGAAATCCTTTATCGTCTGCAATTGCCCAATCAGCGTGAACGCATATCATCGTCGCGTCCGGCGATGAGCGCTTCTGGATTTCCCGCGCTGCCCATGTGAGCGCAGCTGCTGTTCCTGCCGGCTTTGGCTCGGAGATGATATTCTCACGCGGAATCGACGGCGCTGCGCGACTGATTGCATCGGCGAGGGACGCGTTCGTGAGAATGAGTGTGTGCTCTGGTGGAACGAGTGGAGCGAGACGGTCGAGGGTGTTGATCAGCAGCGGTCTGTCGTTGACGAGCGGCAGAAGCTGCTTTGGACGTGAAGGTGTGCTGAGTGGCCAGAAGCGCGAGCCTACTCCACCTGCGAGAATTACCGCCCACCTAGTCATTCGACTCTGACGATTCGTCTGTCGCGACTCCGGTGAGTCGTGCAATCAATGCGTAGAGTTTTTTTGGACTGAAGGGCTTCGTGAGGAATGCAGTGGCTCCGCTGCGACGAGCTTCGCGCTCGTATTCCTCTTCACCTGCCGCAGTAAGGATGATGCACGGGACGTCCTTCGTGCTCTCGTTCGCGCGAATTCTTTCGAGAACGTCGAGACCACTCAGCCTCGGCATCATTACGTCGAGGACTGCCGCATCGATCCTGTCGGATTGCTCGAGAACATCGACGGCTTCCTGTCCATCGAATGCGAGGGTCACGCGAAACGGACCCTGTTCCATCTTGAGCTTGATGATGCGCCCGATGTGCGCTTCGTCGTCGGCGACTAGTACGTGCCGCTCGGTTGTATCGCTTGTATGCATTCTCAGAAAAGCCGTGCGATTGATTCCCTGTGCCGGCGAACGTCGTAGAGGAGACTCGCAAGATCCGCATTGCGCGTAGTGAGAACGCACAGCAGTGCATCGTCACCGATTGATGACACAACGGCGTAGCCGTTTTCCTGCTCGATGACCGCCATTTTTGTCGACCCGCGTCCTGTGGTGGACCCGATTTCATCGGAGGCGGCAACTATTCCGGGCACGCGTGCTGCCAAACCTTCGGCGTCTATCTGGAGTGGACCCTGGCTGTCGATAAGAAGTCCATCGCGGCCGAGCACAACGACTGCTTCGATGCCGGGTCTCTGGCGGATGGCGACGGTCAGGTCGCGAATCGTCGGCATCAGGGCTCCTTTACTGGTGTATTCATTCGTGACATCGCGTGGAAATCTACCATCGTAATCGCTTGAACTGCCACGTTTTAGAGGGTATTATCGACATCCGGGACGCGCTGCCGTCCCTATTCCTTTTATGCAGGGTATGAATCCTCGGAAATTCGCGCTCGCCATGATTGCGAGCGCATCGCTCCTCACCGCATGTGACGACCCGCAGCTCCTGCAGGCGACGCTCCCGACGGTGCAGGACGTATTCACGGTGTTCGCGCTGACAGGCACTCCGGCTAACTACCCGAGTGGCCTGAATACCTACGTGCGCGCCCCTGTTCGCGTAGATGGCAATGCGAACTTTGATGTCGCATTCGACCTCGACGCTGACGGCAACGCAATCATGTATCCGGTCCAGAAGATCGTGAGTGGACTTCCCGGGTCGCGTCGCGTCGGGCTTCGAAGAGTCGCGGGACCGTTCGATCAGGTGACTCAGGCTCCGAGCGGGACCTATGCCGATTCGACGCTCGTTGCCCGTGAAGGCGACATCATCGTCGTTCAGGCAGTGCGTAACGGCGCAGGCGACGCATGCGCGTTCGACATCTCGCCTTACATCTATACCAAGGTGCTCGTGGATTCGATCGCAGTCGACACGCGGACGATAGTGCTTCAGACAGTGCTCGATCCCAACTGCGGCTTCAGGTCGTTCCAGCCCGGCATTCCTACCAGGTAACTCCATGCACGACCTGCGCATGATAAGGGAGCATGTCGAGGTGCTTCGCGATGGCATGCGCCGCCGTGGCAAGCTCGAGGCCCTTGGGCCATTCATCGATCGCGCACAGGAGGTGGATCTCGAGCGGCGCGGATTGATTCAGGCCGTCGAGGAGCGCAAGGCAGCGCGCAACTCGATCAGTGCAGAAGTCGCGAAAAGAAAACGAGCTGGCGAAAACGCCGACGATCTGCTCCTGCAGTCGCGCACGCTGGGCGACGAAATCTCGCGAATGGAGGAGGAGCTTGGAACACTCGAGAAGGATCTCGAGAAGGCGATGCTCGAGCTTCCTAACATCACTCTCGACGATGTTCCGGCAGGTGGCGAGGAGAACAACAAGCACATCAGGTCGTGGGGCACACCGCGCGAGTCGCAAAGCGTCAAGCCGCATTGGGAAGTCGGCGTCTCGCTCGGCCTCATTGATTTCGAGCGCGGCGCAAAGATCTCCGGCTCGGGATTCATTGTCTTCAAGGGAAAGGGTGCGAGGCTCGTTCGCTCGCTCATGAACTTCATGCTCGACCTTCACACGTCGCAGCATGGTTATGAGGAAGCGTGGGTCCCGGTTGTAGTCAATCGCGCGTCGATGACCGGTACGTCGCAGCTCCCCAAGTTCGAAGACGACATGTACGGCATCAGCGACGAAGACTTGTTCCTGATTCCAACTGCTGAGGTACCCGTGACCAATCTTCATGCAGGCGAGATTCTTCCTGCTGCAGATCTTCCGCGTGCTATGACGGCGTACTCGCCGTGCTTCAGGCGCGAAGCGGGGGCGCATGGAAAAGACACGCGCGGACTTATTCGTGTTCACGAGTTCGATAAAGTCGAGCTGGTGCGGTACGCGACGCCTGAGACTTCGTCCGACGAGCTCGAGATTCTTACGGGTCAGGCGGAGAAAGTCCTGCAGCTGCTCGGGCTTCCGTACCGTGTGGTTCTTCTTGCTGCCGGTGATACGGGATTTGCAAGCGCAAAGACCTATGATCTCGAAGTGTTCGCACCCGGTGCGGGTGTATGGCTCGAGGTTTCGTCGTGCAGCGTGTTCACCGATTTTCAGGCGAGGCGCGCCAACATTCGCTATCGCCCGCAGGAAGGCGGCAAGCCGCGCTTCGTTCACACGTTGAATGGCTCAGGCGTCGCCTTTCCCCGCATCATCGCAGCGATTCTCGAGCACTACCAGAATGCGGACGGCACCGTAGACGTTCCGGAAGTGCTGCGTCCCTATCTGGGAGCTGACCGCCTGGGCTGAACCATGCGACGCCTTGCGCCGGTAACGATTGCCTCAGTCGCCGTTGCCGCGCTGCTTGTCTGGTATGTCATATACACGCAGGGAGTTGTCCGCGAGCTGAGGCGTGAGGCATCACGCGTTGGTCTCATGTACGCTCGCGTGTACGACGGATTGAATGATCCCAGCGCAGACGCAGCAAACACCGCACTGCTTGACCTTTCCCGGCACATTCGCGAATCCGGTGTCCCTCTCATCATTACCGATGCAAAGGGAAATCCCACCGATACGGCAAACCTTCCGACTCGGATGCCGCTCGAGTCGCGTGAGATCCGCGAGTTCGTGCGCGCCCTGGATCGACAAAATCGTCCGATAGCAGAAGGTGACGCTGGCACGGTTCACTTTGGCAACACGCCGCTCGTTCGCGGTCTCAGAATCATTCCGCTGCTTCAATCAGTTCTCATCGGCCTCTTTCTTCTCGCCGGCGCGTACGCGTTACGCACGCGCGGACGTGCTGACCGGGAACAGATCTGGGCCGGCATGGCGCGCGAATCCGCGCATCAGCTTGGCACGCCCATATCGAGCATGAGCGGTTGGATCGAGCTCTTGCGCGAGGCGGAGCCCGATGCGATGACTGAAAGTGCCGTTGCCCACATGGAGGGCGATCTCGAACGACTGAAGCGCGTCGCCAACCGGTTTGAAAGAATTGGGCGGCCTCCTAGAAAGGAGAAAGTCGATCTTGGGGATCTCGTAGATCGTGTTGCGAATTATTTCCGCGCCCGCGTGCCGACTCTTGCCCAGCGTGTAACAGTCGTCTCCACTCGTGGTGAAGGGCCGCTGACTATCGACGGCGATCCCGTTCTTCTGGAATGGGCCATCGAATCGCTCGCCAAGAATGCGATCGATGCGCTTGCCGGTCGCGATGGGCAGGTATCGATGTCGGCCACCGCGCTGCCGGAAGGCCAGGTGCGTGTGCGAGTGAGTGATACCGGGCCCGGCGTTCCCCGCGAGCTTGCAAAGCGGATATTCGAGCCGGGGTTCAGTACCAAGGAACATGGATGGGGAATCGGACTCCCGCTCGCGCGCCGCATCATTCATGACAATCACGGCGGCGAATTAGTGCTGACGCCCTCTGAACGCGGAGCGACGTTCGATATTATTTTGAGTTGATGAATGAAACGTTGGACCACGCCGGAGCCGCGACCTCTTCCGGCGATGCCGAGCCACTCGCGCGGCTCAATACTGCACAGCGCGAGGCAGTCCTCCACTTCGAAGGTCCGCTCCTCGTAATCGCCGGCGCCGGGTCTGGAAAGACACGCGTGCTTACGTCGCGCATTGCGCGCCTCATAAAACATCATGGTGTAGATCCTTCACGGATTCTCGCCGTGACCTTCACGAACAAGGCAGCGGGTGAGATGCGCGAGCGGATCGCGAGGCTCATCGACTCCGACTTGAAAGGGATGTGGTGTGGGACGTTCCACGCCATCGGGGCCCGCATGCTGCGCTCGCACGCCGCTGCAGTGGGGCGCACACCGAGCTTCACGATCTACGACGAAGACGACACGCTTGGCGTCATCAAGAGAATCATGGATCGCGTCGGCATCTCGCCCAAGCAGTGGACTCCGAAATCGATCGTCAATCTGATATCCGATGCGAAGAATGCACTGGTTCCGCCGTCGGAGTATCAGTCAGTAGCGATGGATCCGCTCTCGCGCGCGGCGGCCTCGGTATACATGGAGCTCGAGGGAACGCTGCGCGCAGCCAACGCTGTGACATTCGACGACCTGCTCGTACTGCCGGTGCAGATCCTTCGCGAGAATCCGGACATTCTG
>DASUXX010000310.1:0-2732 GCA_036377755.1 Gemmatimonadaceae bacterium | reverse complement strand
ACAGCGAGACGATTGCGTCAGCTGTCGATCGTGCAAATCGAGAGACGAGGCAAGCATCAGCTCATGCATCTGTCGAATGGTTCGATGCTGCATGCGCACTTCAGGATGAATGGCGACTGGCTCATCACACAGACGAGCGATCCTGTCGATCGATTCACGCGCGCGATGATCGAGCTCACTGATGGCACGCGCATCGAGCTCAACGACAGCCGGGCCTTGTCGGCACTGTCGCATCATGCGAAGGGAAAAAATCCGCTGCCTTCACTCGGCATCGAAGCGAATGATCCCGGGCTCGACGCTGCATATCTTGCGAATGCTCTCAAGTCCCGGCGCGGTCCGATCAAGCCCGCACTCATGGATCAGAAAGTCATCGCCGGACTCGGCAACATTTACGCGGCCGAATCGTTATGGAGAGCGCAGATCAGTCCACGCGCTGTCGCATCGTCGTTATCGCGTACTCGCCTGTCCCGACTGGCAACCGCGATACACGAAGTTCTCGAGTCGGAGAATCGCCCGCCGGGCCGATATACGGATACCGAAGGGCGCTATCGATTCGCTGTGTACGATCGGGAAGGGCAGCCGTGTCCGCGATGCGGAACGAAGATCAAGCGAATTCCCCAGGCCGGGCGATCGACTTACTTCTGTCCGAAATGTCAGAAGAGTTGACGCAGTTAGGGGAGATAGGTGTCGCCATCGCGTTCGGCGTTCGCCGTCGTCCGTTGTCCGTAAGAACGGCCCACGGCAAACGGTTCACGGCTTACGCCAAACGCGATAGTTTCACCATGCAGCGTCAGTCAACCGCCTCGAGCAAAGCACCTTTGATGTATCCGGTTTCGGGAATCGTAAGAATCTCCGGATGATCGAGAGGTTGCACGGCGATCTGTCGAAGCGCGATGCGGCGATCAGAATCCTCCGCCGCAGCTTCGAGCATATCGAGGAACAAGGCCTTCGATAAATGGAAGCTGCAGGACGCAGTGAACAGCAGCCCGCCGGGAGTGAGCAATCTCATCGCGCGCATGTTGATATCCTTGTACCCCCTTAGCGCTGCCGGAACGGAGTTGCGGTTCTTCGCGAACGCCGGGGGGTCGAGCACGATCGTGTCGAACTGCGCGCCCGCAGTTTCCTTTTCCTTCAGGAAATCGAATGCGTTGGTCTCGACGAAGTCAATGTTCGTGCTCGCATTGAGCGCTGCATTTGCGCGCGCTCTTTCAAGCGCTTGTGTGGACGAATCGAGTGCAATCACCTGGTCGGCATTACGGGCAAGATGCAACGCGAACGATCCGTGATAGCTGAAGCAGTCGAGAGCGACTCCCCTCGCATTCTGACCGGCGAGATGACGGTTTTCCCGCTGATCGAGAAACGCTCCGGTCTTCTGCCCGGTGAATGGAGCAGCTATGTACCTCACTCCGTATTCATCCGCTTCGATCTCATGCGGGACTTCGCCATGAAGCTCGACGGTTTCGCGAGCGAGACCTTCTTTTGAGCGCAGAGCTGCATCGTTGCGCGCGAGAATTCCGTCGACACGCAGCACACTTACGACAGCATCGACAATCTCGCCCCTGAACGCTTCGACACCTGCGCTCATGAGCTGAACAACGGCCCAGCGATCGTATTTATCTACGACGAGCGATGGAAGGCCGTCAGCTTCTCCGTGCACGACGCGAAAGGCATTCGTAACGGTCTCGAGACTCACGCGCCTCCGCATCGCGCGCTCGATGCGATTGTGCCACCATTCGCCATCGATCTCGATGTCTGTATTCGCTTCGATGAACCGGAGAGAGATCTCGGACTTGGGACTCCAGAGCGCCCACCCGAGTGGCCGGTTCCGGTTATCGCGGACCAGTACAACGCCAGCGGGAGAGTTCGGCCTTTCGGAGACGTCGCTGCGGTAAATCCAGGGATGTCCCGACTCCCATCTTCGGAGACCTTTGGTCGTTATTCTGGCGGAGTTCACCATACGGGAAAACTAAGCAGCGAAAACCAGAAAACCGGGGTACTGCCACGGACACTCACGGACAACAGCACGGACACTCACGGATAAATCTGAGCGGCATGAGGGAGCTTGTTCTTTTTTTTGTTTGGTTCAAGCGCCACGTCAGTTGCTGTCCCATGGATGACTCCGCTCCACCTCGTAAGGCTGAGGCGACAACCCCAAAAAATCAGCCGCCACCACCATGCGGCCAAGATTTATCTGTGAGCGTCCGCGCTGTTGTCCGTGAGTGTCTGTGGCAGTTCCCCCCGGTCCGCCGTCCTCAATCCTCAATCCCGGAAGATGCACACTTATTGCTTCAGTACGACACAATGCTCCGATACGCGCCCTTCCTCGCAGGTGCAGCAGCAGGTGCTCTCTACTATCACGAGAGAAAAGAGCGGCTCGCCCTCGAGCGGCTCGGCGCTGCTACGCTCGAAAGTCTCCTCGATGCAATCGATGCCAATAATCCTGAAACCGGCGCGCATGTAAGACGCGTCGCGGATTATGCGCTCCGTCTTGCCTGTGTCGCTGACGCCGACTATCGCATGCAACGCTCCGTGGAAAGAGTCGCCCTGTTTCACGATATCGGCAAAATCGACGGTGCGGTATCGGACATAGTTACTGAGACAAAAAAGCTCACTCCGCAGGAGCGGCGCTCGATGATGCGGCACCCGCGCCGCGGTGCAGAAGTTCTTCGTCCGCTCGCTGCATTCTATCCTGATCTGCCCGAAGGAGTTCTCTCACATCACGAGCGATGGGA
>DASUXX010000309.1:0-6913 GCA_036377755.1 Gemmatimonadaceae bacterium | reverse complement strand
CGCCGCTTCATCCAGATGTACTCCGACGTCGTGCTGGGCGTGCCTGTCGCCGACTTCGAGCACCTGTTGAAGGCACGACGGATGACAACCGGGGCGACGACAGATGCGGAGCTGAGCGAAGACTCACTTCGCAATCTCGTCGAAGAGTACAAGGCGCTCGTTCGCAACGAGACCGGCGCCGATTTCCCGACCAACCCGGTAGTTCAGCTGTGGGGTGCGATCGAAGCAGTCTGGAAATCCTGGACTCTCAAGAAGGCGCGCGACTACAGGAAGGTGAACGCCATTGCTGAAGATCTCGGCACCGCAGTCAACATCGTGTCCATGGTCTTTGGAAATCTGGGCGACGATTCAGGAACCGGAGTCGCGTTCACGCGCAATCCGTCCACGGGCGAGAAGAAGTTTTACGGAGAGTTTCTCGTCAACGCGCAGGGTGAGGACGTCGTCGCGGGAATAAGGACGCCGCTGGACATCGATGAGATGGCCCAGCGACTTCCCGGCGCATATCACGAGCTGATCGATACACAGGACAAGCTCGAGCGACACTACGCGGAAATGCAGGATCTGGAGTTCACGGTAGAGCGCGGGAAACTGTTCCTTCTCCAGACCCGTACTGGTAAGCGGACCGCTGCTGCGGCAGTCAGGATCGCCACCGATATGGTGAAAGAGGGACTCATCGACCGCAATGAAGCCGTGAAGCGTGTGCCTGCCGCGCAGCTCGATCAGCTGCTGCACCCGATCATCGATCCAACGGTCAATGCTCAACCCCTCTGCGCGGGCCTGCCGGCAAGTCCTGGAGCGGCAAGCGGGCGCGCGGTGTTCGATCCGGATCGCGCCGAAGAAATGCACGCCGCGGGTGAAGCGGTGATTCTGGTCCGGGACGAGACTACACCTGAAGATTTTCACGGGATCGTCGCTGCGCGCGCGGTGCTTACTGCTCGCGGCGGAATGACGAGCCACGCTGCAGTCGTTGCGCGCGGAATGGGAAAGTGCGCCGTCGTCGGCTGCAAGGAAATCCATGTGGATACCGATCACCGTCGCTTCAATGTCGACAGCACGACCGTGACCGAAGGCGAATGGCTCACCCTCGACGGCGCGACTGGACGTGTTTTCACAGGGAATCTTCCGACAGTTCCGAGCGAAGTCGTGCGAGTGACGAACGGTTCCCTTCCCGCATCGAGAGCTCCGCTGTATCAGTCGTATTCCGAGCTGCTCGGCTGGGCGGATGAGTGTCGCACACTGAGAGTTCGCGCGAATGCTGATACACCGCGTGATGCGCGTATTGCAAGAAATTTCGGCGCTGAAGGAATAGGATTGTGCCGTACGGAGCACATGTTCTTCGAAGGCGACCGGATCAACGCTATGCGCGAGATGATCGTTGCACGCGACGAAGCGGGTCGCCGCCGGGCGCTCGCAAAGCTCCTTCCAATGCAGCGCACTGATTTCGAAGGAATCTTCGAAGCGATGAACGGGCTGCCGGTCACGATCAGGCTTCTCGATCCTCCGCTGCACGAGTTTCTTCCTCACGGCGGCGAGGAATCGAAGCTCCTCGCACGTACGCTCGATCTCAGCAGGCCTGAGCTCGCGCGTATCGTTGAATCGCTCCGTGAAACGAATCCAATGCTCGGTCATCGCGGATGCCGGCTCGGAATCACTTTCCCCGAAATAACGGAGATGCAGGCGCGCGCGATCTTCGAGGCCGCGGTGCGAGCCCGGCGTCGCGGCATTGACGTGCATCCTGAGATCATGATCCCGCTGGTCGCATCACTCAATGAATTCGAGAACCAGAAAACGATTATCCGTGAGATGGCTGACCAGGTGCTCGGCGTAATGGGTGAACCAGTCGACTACCTCGTGGGTACGATGATCGAGCTCCCGCGCGCAGCACTGACCGCCGACGAGATTGCCGGCAGCGCGGAGTTTTTCTCTTTCGGAACTAACGACCTGACACAGACAACGTTCGGCTTGAGCAGGGACGATGCGGGGAGATTTCTGCCGACATATGTCGACCGCGGAATCTTCCCCGATGATCCGTTCCAGGTCCTCGATGCCAAAGGCGTTGGCCGTCTCATCAGGATCGCAGTCGAAGACGGCAGACGCGTGCGTCCACAACTCAAGGTTGGAATCTGCGGCGAGCATGGCGGTGAGCCGAAATCGATCGCGGTGTGTCACTCGATTGGATTCGACTACGTGTCCTGCTCACCATTCCGCGTGCCGATTGCACGTCTCGCCGCCGCACATGCCGCTCTCAGCGCAGCGTAGTCTCGCTCGCAAGCTCGAGCTTACTCCTGCCGCCCCGCTAACCGCGGCAGCACAGCCTGCGTTCGGCCGCCCCCTGAGAATTGCGCTCGTGACGGAGTACTACTATCCCCACCTCGGTGGCATTGTAGAGCACGTGCATTTCTTTGCACGCGAGGCAAGGCGGCTCGGTCATCACGTCGATATCATCACGTCGAACATCGAAGGTGGAGCGGCGGAGCCGCATATCATTCGCGTAGGCCGCAGTCAGCCGGTCTATGCGAACGGGTCGCAGGCTCGCGTATCGATTGGGATCGGATTGAAGCGAAAGCTTCGGAAGATTTTCTCCCAGGGTAAATACGACATCGTTCATGTCCATTCGCCATTGAGTCCGATTCTCCCGCTCGTCGCAATCGACGCTGCCGACTGCCCTGTGGTCGGCACTTTTCATACGTACTTCGATAAGTCGTATCTCTACGGCCTTACCCGATCGATTCTTCAGAAAAAGCTCGAGCGCCTGTCTGCGGCGATCGCGGTTTCGCATTCGACTACGATTGCTCTCAACAGGTACTTCGAGGCGAACTGGACGATCGTCCCGAATGGGATCGATCTCGACCTGTTCAATCCGCACGCGCCGCCCCCACCGGGGGTCCGTCGGGATGTGCCGACAATTCTATTTCTTGGCAGATTCGATCCTCGCAATGGACTCACGACGCTCTTCGATGCATACCGCAAGATCAAAGGTCGCAATCGCGAGGCGCACGTCGTGGTCGTCGGTGATGGACCGCTCCGTAAGCATTATTATCGCGCTGCAGCAGGCGATCCCGGCATAACCTTCGTTGGAGCAGTGCTCGGCTCGAGGCCGAGCTACTATGCTCATAGCGCGATGTATGCGTGTCCAACTACCAAGGCCTCCTTTGGCATTACGCTTCTCGAATCGATGGCGTGCGAGACTCCCGTGGTATGTTCTGACATTCTCGGTTTTCGCGATGTGGTAAAGCACGAGCGTGAAGCACTCATGTTCCCCTGCGGAGACGTGAATGCACTCGCCGATGACCTGGTGCGTCTCCTTGACGACGAGACACTTCGCGCGCGACTCGGCAAAACCGGACGCCAGAATGCAGAAGCGTATGGATGGCCGAGCGTGACTTCTGCAGTGCTCGATGTTTATGCCGGCGTCCTCGGCGCAAAGGCGGCGGTGTGATCATTCCGGTTGCTGCGATTGGGCTCACGCTTGCTGGTACTGCGGCGCATGGAGCTTTTCATCGTAACAGCCGTGTATTCGGATCTGTCCTTGGCTCGCTACCTGAAGCCGATCATAACGTTGCCCTGACCTTCGACGACGGTCCGAATCCCGACGCTACGCCGCGGATTCTCGATGCGCTCGGCGAACATGGTGTGAAGGCGACCTTCTTCGTTCTTGGAGCGCATGCTGAGAGGTGGCCGGATCTGGTAAAGCGCGTGGTAGATGAAGGTCATCAGATTGGAAACCACGGATACTTCCACAAGAAGCTGCACCTCAAGTCTCCGTTCTACGTGCGACGCGACATCGCGCTCGGCAAGCGCGCAATCGAGCGAGCCGGTGGAGACAGTCCGCGATTCTTCAGGGCTCCCCATGGATTCAGGAGCCCGTGGGTTACTGCGATAGCGCAGTCGTTTGGGGAGCGCACCATCGGATGGTCCCTTGGCGTATGGGACAGCGATCGCCCGGGAGTGAAAGCGATCGTCGACCGCACCATCAATGGAGCCAAGCCTGGCTCGATCATACTGCTGCATGACGGTGACGGCTACAACATCAACGGAGACAGAAGTCAGACTGCTGCAGCAGTTCCAGAGATAATCAGTGGACTGCGTGATCGCGGGATGAAGTTCGTGACGCTCCCAGCCCAGTGAACCCGCAGCTCGGCAGGGCAATCCGCTGGCTCATCACGCTGGCGATTGTTGTGTTCCTCGTCGTGTTCGCGCGAACAATCGACTGGCATGCAGCCTGGCAGTCGATTCGGAGCGCATCGTTTCCACTACTGTTAATCGCTCTCGCTGCGAACTTTGCATCACTCGCCTTCAAGGCGGTGCGATGGTGGATGTTTCTTCGCGCAGCAGGTGCGCGCTCACTCCCTCTCGCGCTCCGGGCCACAATCGCAGGCGCGGGTCTCAACAATGTCCTTGTCGCGAACGGCGGAGAGGCAGCGCGCGTTGTGTTCGTAACGCGTGCCACGGGTGTCTCGAGCTCTACTGTTCTTGCGACGCTTGCTCTCGAGCGGCTCTTCGATCCGGTTGGATTCGTGATCCTGATCGTGTACGCATCGATGGCGTTCGATCTCCCACCTGCGCTCGAGCGGTGGCGCATTCCGGCGCAGGTTGCACTCGCCTTGATCGCAGTTCTACTGGCCTGGTTTCTCTACTCGTCGAGGAAGGCGCAGCCTGCCGAGCTCATCGAATCCCGGGAAGAGGCAGCGGGCTTCTGGCAGAAGATCAAAGCGTATCTTGCTGGCTTCGCACTGAGTGCGCGCGCACTTGCAAACTTTCCGAGGTTCGTCGCTGCGCTCGTGCTGTCGATGCTTTCGTGGATCGGTCAGGTACTCACGTTCAAGTACGCGGCGGCAGCTGCCCATGTAGACATGTCGATCGCTGCGAGTATTGCCACACTCATTGCGATCAATCTCGGACTTTTGATTCGGGCTACGCCCGGCAATGTCGGCTTCTTTCAGTTTGTGTTTGCGATCACCGCGGAACAGTTCGGCATCGATCGCAGCGATGCTATTGCAGTGTCACTTCTGATCCAGACGCTTCAGATAATTCCAATGACGATTCTCGGAGCAGCGCTCGCTCCTGAATTCATTTTCAGGAAGGCGAAAGTATCAGGAAGCGTCGCGAAGGAAGGCGAGGAACTCGCGCGGATTGCGAGTGAGTCCTGAAAAAGTGCGAATAGTTTTGCCTTTGCTGTCTACGATCGCATAGAGCGGGAGGGCAACCGTTCCAAACTGATTCTCCTGGAACTCCTGCTGCTTTTCATACATCTCGCCTTCACCGTCTGTATAGAGCCGGCTCAGCACGTATTGCGAGAGTGATGCGGAGACATCTGCGCGGTCGAACATGTTCGCTTCCATCCAGCGGCAGTTCGTGCACGTGTAACCCGTGAAGTCGATAAAGACAAGCTTGCTGGTTTGTGCCGCAGTTGCGAGCGCCTTGCTGTGATCGTTCAGGATCCACTGAAGAGAAGTCGCCGCTGTACCCGCGTATAAATCCCTCGGCGGGAGAAATGCTTCGAGCTCGCCAAGCGACTTGCCCCTGATACCGAATGCAAGCCACACTGCCACGACTGTGGTTGCGAGCGGCATCAGCGCGACGCCGAATTTTCTCACATCGCTCAGCCAGCGCCCCAGCAGATAGATCGTCGCAGCGAGCACAATCACGATCCAGGTTCCGAGCAGAACTGATCTCGTAAGAATTCCAGTTCCCCAGACCAGATCAGCATTCGAGAAGAATTTGAGAGCGGCAGCGATTTCGAACAGTCCGACGAGAACCTTCACATCCTTCAACCATGATCCTGATCGCGGAAGCTTCGCGGTCCAGCCCGGTACGAGGGCGAGGATGAAGAATGGCGCGGCAAAAACCGTTGAGAAGATCAGCATTCCGGCGAGCGGAACCTGCCATTCGCCGCGCGATGCTGATACCAGCAGCGGTCCGACAAATGGCGCAGTGCAAGTGAAGGACGCGAGCGTAAATGCGAACCCCATCAGCACTGATCCCGCAGCGCGGCCTGAGCTGTCGCGTGCCGATTTATCTACTCTATTGAGGAATCGGTTGGAGAAAGGCAGTGGCAGGTCGTATGCGCCGAGGAGGCTTAGTGCGAATCCGATGAAGAGTACACCGATGACGATGTTCACCCATGGATCTGACGCAAATTGTGCGAGCCCTGCAGCTCCAACGAGGATTGCGAGTCCGAGTCCAAGTGCTGTGAACGTGACGATTATGCCTGCGCCAAAGAGCAATGCATGCGTCAGCGGATTTGCATTTCGCTCCCGCTGCCCATTGAAATAGGCAACTGTGATGGGGATCATCGGGAACACGCACGGTGTCAGGAGCGAGAGCGCTCCGGTCATCGCGGCGAGCCAGATGAATGACGCGCTCATGTCGTTCCCGACTCCGGTGTCACAGTCAGGCGCGTGGTTCTCGCTGGAAGGCAGAGATTGTCACTGCATGCCTGCGATCTGACCTTCACTTCGATCGGTGGAGGAGCGATGCTGCTTGACGCAGCAAGCTTCAATGGAATCGTGAAGACCTGCTCGCCGGAATACGTCTCTGTTTCGATTCCGAAATTCGCATCCTGCGCTTTCACGGGGTCCGGCCCGACGATGTTGCCGCTGATCTCATAAGGCGGATCGACCTTTACGGACAGCGGAGTGGGTCCACCCGTATCCTGCGTCAGCGAGTACAGGTGCCAGCCATCGGTAACCGTTACCTGGAGCTGGAGCTCCACCAGCATGGTGTTGTCAGGGCCAGGCTTGGGTGCGGTCGCGATCGCTGCCCACTCCTCGACTTTGGCGGGCGGCTTGGTGCCCTGCTCCGTTTTTTCAGGCTTAGAGCAGGCGGAAAGAAAAAGAATGGAGAGAAGGATTCCCTTTCGCATGAAGCCAAATATATGTCCGTGACTATGATCTTACCCGCGAAACCGCAG
>DASUXX010000308.1:0-12274 GCA_036377755.1 Gemmatimonadaceae bacterium | reverse complement strand
GATCTTCCGTGGCGTTTCTATGTCGTCGATTCACGCGAAGTGAACGCGTTTGCAGTGCCGGGCGGATACATCTATGTAAACCGCGGCCTCATCGAGCGCACATCCCAGATGACGGAGCTTGCCGGCGTCCTTGGCCACGAGATCGGTCACGTGGTGCGCCGTCACAGCATCCAGCAGATGGAGAAAGCTCAGGGAGCCAACGTAGGCGTTACGCTCGCGTGCATTCTCACCAACATCTGCAACAGCCAGGCGGCACAGGCTGGAATCAACATCGCAGGCAGCGCAGTGTTTGCCCGCTTCTCGCGTCAGGACGAGCTCGAGGCTGACCAGGAAGCAGTTGCGAATACAGTTCGCGCCGGCATCAGCCCGCAGGGAATTGTGACGATGTTCCAGAAGCTCATCAATGAGCGCAAGACACGGCCATCGGCCGTGGAAGGATGGTTCGCAACGCACCCGCTCGAGGAAGATCGCATCGAGGCCGCGCAGCGGACGATCAATGCTCTTCCCTCTGCACAGCGCAACGGAACGATGAACACTACGAATTACAATTCGTTCGTCGCGAGAGTGAGATCGCTGCCGGCACCACGTCAGTAAGAGCTTAATGGCGCACGAATTTCACGAATCAAAAGCACGAATCAGAAACGGGGAACCGATTATGGTTCCCCGTTTCTGATTCGTGCCTTTTATTCGTGAAATTCGTGCGCCAATTAAGCTCGGACCCGTATTACGTGTATCATTCTCCCAATGAAAATTGCTCTCACAATCGCTGGCTCCGACTCGGGCGGCGGAGCCGGAATACAAGCTGACCTCAAGACGTTCCACCAGCTCGGTGTGTTCGGCACCTCAGTCATCACGGCTATTACGGCGCAGAACACTGTCGGTGTGAGTGACTGGGAGTCTGTTTCGACTCGCATTCTCCGCGCGCAGATCCAGGCAGTCGCATCCGATCTGAGGCCTTCAGCGTTCAAGACAGGAATGCTCGGCAGCGCCGGGATCATTGGAGCGATTGCGGAAGAAATTCGCGCGTTCAATCTCACGAATTACGTGCTCGATCCTGTGATGGTCGCCACATCCGGGGACATGCTCATCGATCCTGATGCAGTCGACGCAATTCGCACTGAGCTGATTCCGCTCTCGGATCTCGTGACCCCGAACGCCGATGAGGCAGCAGTTCTTTCAGGTCACCGCGTGAGCAATACTGAAGAGATGAAGCGAGCGGCGATTGCGATCAGGGATCTGGGTGCGAAGGCCGTCCTCATCAAGGGCGGTCATGTAGAAGGCGACGAAGTTGTCGATCTCCTTTACGATGGAGAGAACACGCGATTCTCGCATCCTCGGATCGATACCACGAGCACACATGGAACGGGCTGCACACTCTCCGCCGCAGTTGCCGCGTATCTCGCGCAGGATTGCACCATGAGGGAATCTGTGCGTCTGGCAACAGATTTTGTTCATCGAGCGATTGCAAATGCTCCGGACTTAGGCAGCGGGCATGGCCCGCTGAATCATTTCGTCGGCAGAGCCGAGACGAACTCGCGCACGATTGCCTGAAATCCCCGTGCTGCACGCGCGGTAACTTCGAGCACTTCCGTATGCAGCACCGGCGCATCGGTCGTGCCTGCTGCAGCGTTCGCGATGCAGCTCATTCCTGCGACTCGCATCCCGATTGTGCGCGCGACAATTACTTCGGGCACAGTCGACATACCAACCGCATCTGCGCCGAGCCTGTCGAGCATCCGGATTTCTGCTCGCGTTTCGAACGACGGTCCGGGCAGGCACGCATACACGCCTTCTTTTACAACAACACCAACGTGAGCTGCGGCCGTCCTGAGCTGATTGCGAAGCTCGGCGTCATACGCAGTGGTCATATCAGGAAATCTTTCATCCCCTTCCTCGACATGTCCCGTTAACGGATTCACGCCTGTGAGATTGAGATGGTCCTCGATAACCATCAGATCTCCGGCAGCGAGGTCAGGCCTTATTCCGCCTGCGGCGTTGGACGCGAAATAAACCGGCGCGCCGAGCGCGTGCATTACACGAACTGGAAATCCGGCAAGCTGCGCTGAATGTCCTTCGTACATGTGAAATCGCCCGGCAAGAGCGATCACGTTGCGGCCACCAAGCTCACCGGCGACGAGCGCGCCCGCATGGCCCTGCACTGTCGCAGACGGAAACCCCGGGATGTCCGCGTATGCAATGCGCTGCGCATTCTCGATATCGTCGGCGAGGCCGCCGAGGCCCGACCCAAGAACGATCCCGATCTCAGG
This sequence comes from Gemmatimonadaceae bacterium, assembly GCA_036377755.1. Lineage (GTDB taxonomy): Bacteria > Gemmatimonadota > Gemmatimonadetes > Gemmatimonadales > Gemmatimonadaceae > UBA4720. The sequence continues at coordinate 10,007 of DASUXX010000308.1, read as the reverse complement.
AGCGTGATCGCCGATGATTTTCCTGATCTTGTCGGCCGCGCGATTCGCGGCGCTCTTACCGTATTGATTCGTCACGCGGCGTCCGCGCTCAGCGCGGCCATTTCGGAAGACATTTCTTCGAGAATCTTCACGCGCTGCTCCCACGGAATAAAGGCCGCCTCGAATCCATTCAATGCGAGAGTGCAAAGCTCGTCGTATGTGAAATCGAGATGCTTCGCTGCGAACATGTACTCGTCAGTGAGGTTCGTTCCGCTCATGAGACGGTTGTCCGTATTCAGCGTGACGTTCATCCCGCGATCGAAATAATTCCGTAGTGGATGCGACTCGTACGATTTCGCTGCGTGAGTCTGAACGTTGGATGTCAGGCAGATCTCGAGACCTATACGCCGATCATTCACGTATTGCGTGAGGTCGGGGTCTTCGATGAGACGTGTCGCATGCCCCAGGCGGTCTGCTCCGCATTTGTGCACGGCATCTCTCACCGATCGCGCGCCGTCGCCCTCACCGGCGTGGATAGTCACGGCCAGGTTGTGCTTGCGGGCATATGCGAAAGCATCGCCATGAGCGGATGCAGGAAATCCTGCTTCGCCCCCTGCGAGATCGAACGCAACCACGCCCCGATCCTTGTACGCAACGGCAAGCTGTGCGAGCTCGAGTGAAGTTTCAGGTGGAAGCTGGCGCAGCGAGCAGACTATCGAGCGTGCGACGATTCCGTGATCCTGCTGCGCACGCTCGAGACCGCGCAGCTGCGCCTCGAGAGCTTCGCCCATGTCGAGCCTGCCTCGACTGTTTAAAATCGGCGCGTTGCGCACCTCGATGTATCGAACTCCGTCTTTCGCAGCATCCTCACCAAGCTCGTACGCAATCCTTTCGATTGCTTCGGCGGTCTGCATCACTGAAACGGTCACTTCGAACCGCTTGAGATAATCCTCCAGCGATCGCGCATCGCTCACGAGCATGTAATCGCGAAGAGCGTCTGCGGAATCGCGCGGCATCTTCACGTTGTATTCGCGGCCGAGCTCGAGGAGTGTCGCCGGACGGACCGATCCGTCGAGGTGACAGTGAAGCTCGGCCTTGGGGATGCGTCTCAGTTGCTCAGAAGTCAGCATCCGCCATGATAGTCAAACGTCGTTCCGGTGAGAAGGTCAGCCGCCTTTGAGCACTGCAACAATCCGCGCGTCGGGCGGTGCAACGAGCGGCGACGGCAGTGTCTTGATGTAGTCGACGAGCGCGTCGATGTCGACGATCCCTGTGGGAGTCTGTGGGGCGCTCGTGGGCGGACCAAGATTGCTTCCGCCTTCGGCTATGAAGTTGTTCATCGCTACCGTGTAAGTGGCAGTGTCGCTGAGCGTGCGGCCGTCGTCGAGCGTCAAGCTGACAATTCGTGAACCGGCCGGCTTTGCCGGATCGTACACGAGCTTGAGCCCGCTCACGTGAACTCCGATGCTTTCGCCGCCGACAAGTTTCTCGAGATACGCACGAAATTCCGCGCCGGTCATTTTCACGTTGACGATGGTGTTCGCGAATGGCTCGATCTCGAAGAGCTTTCCGTATGTGATCTCACCGGCCGCAAGACCGGTTCTGACTCCACGATTGTTCATCACCGCAAAATCGGCCTTCGCCGCCCAACGGTGCGAATCCGCTACCAGGTTTGCCAGTGGGTACTGGTTACCCTGCCGGTTGAGCGCGGTCCTGAGTGTCGTGATGCGGCGATTGATCAGCGGCGCAGCCTCCGCCAGCGAGCGCTTCACGATCGAGTCAACGGGCGCAAAGGGCTCGAGCTCCGCTGTATTCACGGACCGCACTTCAGTGCGTGCAGGTCCTGACGCACCGCCCGACGTGCCAAGTGGAATGTCGGCTATTCCAATTGCCTGCCCCGCCCAACGCGCCTGAATGACAGGAATGTCCTTTACGCGCGTGTTGACGCGGCCATGCGTGTGCGCTGCGACAAACAAATCGACCTTCTCAGTTATTCGCGGCAGAACTTTCGAGAAGATGTCGCCGGTGCACTCCGACGTGTTGTCGCTCGCGTTGCAGAAGCCACCTTCATGGGCGACGACAATGATCACATTCGCCCCGCGCGCGCGGAGCTTGCGGGCGCGATCGTCGATTACCGGCGCGGGATCGAGAAAACTGAAAGGTGCGACAATCGTTGGCCGCGCGGCCGTCGCTGTCTCGGGCGTCGCGATTCCGATGATTCCGACCTTCGTTTTTCCACGAACTACAATAGTGTCATCTCTGATCCATGGCACGTCACGTCCGTCCTTGAAGCGGACATTCGCTGCCATGAGCGGGAAGCGGAGGCCACGCAGTCTGGCCCGAAGGGTGTCGACGCCCCAGTCGAATTCATGATTGCCGAGGGCGCCGGCCGTGAAGCCCATCTTATTGTAGTAGGCGACGATCGGACGACCGTATGAGAGATTCGAGACGAGCGTCCCCTGAAAGAGATCGCCTCCATCGAGAAGTATCACCTCGCAGCCTGAACATTCCTCGCGCGCGTTCTGAATTGCTTTAGCTGCGTATGCAGCGCCACCATGAAGCACTCCGTTCGCATCCGCGGTGGGCTCCAGCCGACCGTGGAAATCGTTCGTAGTTATTACGCGCAGTGTCGGCCCCTGCGGAATGGTGCTGCTCGACGTAGTTCCGCCCGACGAGCCCGGATAGACCAGCGACCAGTTCTTCGTGAAGTAATCGTTCGGGTCGAGCGTTCCCTTCGCGCGCACCTCGTCGATGAGAAGCTGACGAATCTCCTGCTGCTGATCGAATACGACTGGCGCACCTTTAAGCATCGCGTATCCGCCGCCGCCGGTCTGCCGGTAATTGTTCAGCGCGAGCGTAAATGAATCCGTCGGGGCGACAGGTTTTCCCTTGAAGGAAAGACTCGTAACCCGCGATCCGATGGGGCGCGTGAGGTCAATAGTGTAATCCGCGCCGGTGATCATGTCGAAGTTGTATCCGGGGATCTCCGGATCAGGCACAGGTCGTCCATTCTCGACGCGCGGGTAATACCGCGCGGAGAATTCGAGGTAATCGCGCAGCTGCTTTCCGGTGATCCGCACCGCGCGCAGCGTGTTGTCGTAAGGATAAAGCTGCGCAATGCGCGCTACAGTAATGGGACCGGCGGCGAGTGCAGCATCGAGTGTGAACGCTGCGCTCGATGCGAGGTCCGCGTTCGCGGCCTTTTTCTCGACTTCATTGATCAGATCTATCAGCGGAGTATCCATCAAACGCGCGGAATCGCCGCGCCACGCAACTGCAGTGTTGCCAATGACCGTGTTTGCATAGGCGACAGAAGCGTTGTGGACGTTCGCAACAGTATTCGTGACGAGAGCGTTCTCCGCATGTCCGCGCGATTGAATTGTCTCACCGCGCGACGATGTGACGCGCCAGGAGCGGTTCTCGCGTGACAGTGAGAGGTGAGCAACTCCAACACTCGTCGCCCAGTTCTTAGGCTGAACCAGCAGAGTGTTGCCGATATGGAGATCAGGCTGCTCGCGATGTGAATGTCCGTAAACGACGAGATCGATTCCGGGGATTTCCTTCGCGATGCGCTCCGACACATTTTCGCTTGGAAGCCCAGTCGATACAGTGTCGTACGATGCTGGCTCATTGAGCCCTGAGTGAACAGTGACTATGACGACGTTTGCACCCGCGGCTTTCACTTCACCGACTGCCGTTCGCACAGCGGGAATGATGTCGGTGAGGTTGACACGGCCTTTCACGTTTTCAGCGTCCCATACCATTACGCCCGGTGTGGTCGCTCCGACGATTCCGATCTTTACACCCTGACGCTCGACAATCGTCCACGCCCTGAACTTGTGCGTACCGTCTGGTTTCCAGGTGTTGGCGGATAACATCGGGAACTTCGCCTGCGATACAGCGCGCTCGAGATAGGGCACGCCGTAGTTGTACTCATGGTTGCCTATCGCGGCGGCATCGTAGCCCATGGCGTTCATCGCGGCGATGATCGGGTTGGCTGAATCCGCAAACTGCTTCATCGCGACATATGCGAATGGATTTCCCTGCAGCAGGTCGCCCGCGTCGACGAGCAGCACCCTTCCGGGATTTGCAGCCCTTACCGAGTCCACGATTGTCGCAGCTCGTGTAAGTCCGCGAACTGATTCAGCCGAATCGCCGTAGTAATCCCACGATCGAATTCGACCATGCGTATCAGTGGTGCTGAGAACGAGCAGCTCGAATGGCCCGGAAGCCTGTGACGAGCTCGTTGACTGAATCGAGGGAGCACAGGCCGCAGCGGCCACAATGATTGCAGCGAGGCGAAGACTTTTCATCCGATGCGATTGGTTGTGATGACCAGAGCCTGCAAACTAGCGCGAGGGAAAGTCGGCTGCGAGATGAGCGATTCGTGGCCGAATCGTGACAAAGCGATGTTGACCGTCAGTCGGCGGTCATCCAGCTTTATCGCATGGAGCCCACTTCGGCGGGCAGCGAGCACATCCTCGTCGTTGACGATGAGCCCCCTATAGTAGCGCTCGTTGCCTACCATCTCGCAAAAGCGGGATATCGCGTTACAACTGCGACGAACGGAACCGATGCGCTGGCGCGCGCAAACCGCGACACGCCCGCGCTCGTTGTACTCGACCTGATGCTGCCCGGCATGTCCGGATTCGAAGTACTCAGGAAACTTCGCGCACGTGATCACACCCGGGACGTTGCAGTATTGATGCTCACAGCCCGCCGCGAAGAACCGGATCGGATCGAAGGTCTGTCACTCGGGGCAGATGATTACCTGACCAAGCCCTTCAGCCCACAGGAGCTTGTTCTGCGAGTGAAGGCAATCCTCCGTCGCTCAGGATCATCTTCTGGGTCGCGTGACGTGCTGATCATTGGGCCACTCCACATCGATCGCGCTGCGCACAGAGTAACGGTTGACGATACCTATGTAGACCTCACTCCAACTGAGTATCGGCTCCTTATCCTGCTGGCCGAGCGAAGCGGACGGGTGCAGGCGCGCACGCATCTGCTCGAGACGGTGTGGGACGCAGCGCCGGATATCCAGACGCGCACGGTTGATATGCACGTCCAGCGCTTAAGGATGAAACTCGGTCGCGCCGGTGAAATGATCGAAACGGTTCGGGGTTTCGGTTACCGATTCAACGAAGAGGCTCTCTCCGAGACGTGAGGCTCGCGTACAGAGTTCTTCTGTACTCGTTCACAGTCATCGTGCTTCTTGTTGTCGCCATTCTTGCGATCGTCGACAATCGGCTCCACTCGAGCATCATCGCAGAAACTGAAGCGGGGCTTGCCAGAGAAGCGCGCTATGTTGCGGCTCGCTGGAAATCGGGAGATGAACCCGATCAGCTGGCGAACTCCGCGGGGAGCTCACTCGGCCGCCGTGTAACCGTCGTCGATGCAACCGGAAAAGTCGTCGGCGACTCAGAGTTCGACCCGGCTGAGATCCACACGCTGGAAAATCATCTCTACAGACCCGAGATAATCGACGCTTCTCGCAGCGGTATCGGAGTTTCGAGGCGTCCGAGTCGATCGCGTGGCGATGAAGAGATGTACGTGGCTCTGCCTGTCGCCCAAAAGGGATTCGTTCGCGTTTCAGTATCGACGGTATCAGTCGACAGGATCTTCGACCGCGCTCGACGCGAGATACTCATCGCCGGGGCAGCTGCACTGCTGCTTGCCACGCTGGTAGCTGCAGTGTTCGCTGCGCGTGTATCGAAGCCGATTGTAGAGCTGCGTGACGCAGCGCAGTCGCTGGCCGACCGCGAGTTCGATGCTCGATCGATGTCCGGAGCACCCGGAGAAGTGGGAGACCTGGCCAATGCGCTTTCCCAGCTTTCGAGCCGTCTATCTGCGCTCGAGGGCGTACGGCGTGATTTCGTTGCGAATGTTTCCCACGAGCTCCGCACTCCCTTGACTGTGATTGGAGGATTTGCGGAGACGCTTGCAGATCCCGATGTACCTGAAGAAAAGCGTAAGGAATTTGCTGCGATGATTCTTTCCAGCACTCGCCGTATGCAGCGCATCGTGGATGATCTGCTCGACCTTTCGCGAATCGAATCCGGTGGGTGGATCCCAAAACCCGAATCTGTCGACGTCGCAGCAGCCGCTCACGAAGCTGTCTCCCCACTGAAGCATCACCTGTCTGCGAAAGGTCTGTCGCTTCGCACGTATTTCCCTTCCGGCGCACAGACTGTACGGGGCGATCCGACTGCTGTAACCCAGATTTTCGCCAACCTCTCCGAGAATGCAGTAAGGCATACGACGAGTGGCGTAATCACCGTATTCAGTGAAGCGGACGCCGGCGGTGTATGGATCGGCGTGCGCGACACCGGGGAAGGCATACGCGACGAACATCTGCCGAGAATCTTTGAACGGTTCTATCGCGTAGACACGTCTCGCTCGCGCGAGGACGGAGGAACGGGACTTGGTCTTGCCATCGTGAGACACCTCGTCGAAGCCCACGGTGGACGCGTGCGCGCAACCAGCCGCGTCGGCGAAGGCACCACGATCGCGGCATTCTTTCCGTCTGAAACTTCGACATTGTAAAGCGACGGTAACGGGAAGGCCTTCAGCATAGATCGACAACAGCGTCCCTGAAATATTTCGGCGTCACCCTTACTCGAGATATCATGATGGTAACACGTGTTGTCGCTGGGCTGTTGTTATTTCCAGTCTCACTTATCGCTCAGACGTCTTCGCAGACTGACAGCGCTACGGCAGCCGCGGCTTCTTCAATTCCGCAATTCGATTTTTCCGGAATTCTCTACGCGAATTATCAGTACCGCGGCGACGCGGGTCCGAACAAGTCGGCGAACAAGTTCGATATTGAACGCGTTTATCTCACGTTTCGTGTGCCGGCCGGGGATCGCCTCAGCGTCCGTGTGACAACCGATGTCTTTCAGCAGACCGCGTCGGGAAATGACAGCTATTATCGCGGCTGGACGGTTCGCGCGAAGTACGCATACTTGCAATACAACTACTTGAGTGGCCCAGGCTGGCAATCATCGGCGCGAATCGGCTTGCTGCAGACTGTCTTCATCGAGCACGATGAGCAGTTCTGGCCCCGATGGATCTCGCCGAGTCCTACAGATCGCGCTGGATATTTCTCGTCTGCTGATGCCGGAATTGGCAATACTGTAACGCTTCCTCGCAAGCTTGGGCAGATCTACAGTACGGTCACCAATGGTCCCGGCTACACCTCCCGGGAGACAGATCGATTCAAGGATTTTGCGACCCGGGTCACCATCACCCCGTGGGCAAAGAACAAGTCGTCTCAGCTGGCGGGTGTGGCGCTCTCCGCCTGGGCCTACAAGGGCGCGACAGCGAGCAGGTTCGTCGAGGGTGGCGCGGGTCAGGCGGGTCGCATCGGCTCAGCGCTCGACCGCGATCGATGGGGCGTTCACATCGGCAATCTGCACCCGCGATTCACTTTCGGCGCCGAATACGCCACCCGCCGTGAAGAAGGCGAGCTCGGCAACAATACAGCTGCGTCACCGAGAGAAGTTACAGACAGCACGGGTACGTTGTGGTCTGTGTACGGCGTTGTTCGCCCGCTCAAATCGACGACTGCAGCACCGCACCCTCTTTCGCTGATAGCGCGCTACGATCGTGTCACGACCAATGCGAACAATGACAACCGATATGATGTGCTCATCTCGGGCGTGAGCTGGGATTTGTCAAACAAGGTATCCGCTGCTGTTGACTATCAGGCCACTGAACCGAAACGAGGAAACACGGTCGCGCGCACGCACACATGGTTCGCGCACTTCGTCGCCCGCTTCTGATCTGGCAGCGCCCAGGAGCGTGGAGCGAGTGGCCGCAGTTTCGTGACCATCCCGTTACAGAATCGAAGCAGGATCGATGGGTGCCGTGAAGATCTTCGGAGTGACTTCACGGCACTTTCATTTATCAGGAGCGTTCTTGAAAAGGACAATCTTTGCTTCGATCGCTGTAACGGTCTTTATCATCGCCTGCAGTGGTGAGAACTCTTCCCGCACGCCGGCAGCTGCGACTTCGTCCAGCACTGGCGCTGTGGACCTCACGGGCGCAGGAGCTACTTTCCCATATCCACTGTATTCCAAGTGGTTTGCTGACTACGCCTCGAACACTGGCGTAAAGATCAACTATCAGTCCATAGGCTCCGGTGGCGGGATCCGCCAGCTCAGCGAAGGTACCGTGGACTTTGGCGCATCCGACAGCCCGATGAAGGATGAAGAGATAGCCAAGGCCAAAGGACCGGTAATGCACTTCCCTACCGTTCTTGGTGCTGTTGCCGTCACGTATAACCTCCCCGGGATAGGGAGCGGGTTAAAGCTTTCCGGACCCGTTCTCGCCGATATCTTCGCTGGAAAAATCACCAGGTGGAACGATGCGAAGATCGCCTCGCTCAACGGAGGTGCAAAGCTTCCGGGCAGTGACATTCTCGTAGTGCATCGCACCGACGGAAGCGGCACGACATTCGTGTTCACCGATTATCTGTCGGCCGTAAGTCCTGCGTGGTCATCAGGGCCAGGACGCGGGAAGGAAGTCGCATGGCCAGTTGGACTCGGCGGCAAGGGCAATGACGGCGTTGCCGGCCAGGTCAAGCAGACACCAGGCGCAATCGGATACGTCGAGCTAGCATATGCGAAGCAGAACAATCTTCCGTTCGCGGCGATTCAGAACAAGGCAGGCAGCTTCGTTGTCCCGTCGCCGGAAGGAATGACAGCGGCCGCTGCAGGTGTCGCGGAGAAGCTTGCCGGCAACACGGATTATCGCCTGTCCATCGTCAATGCGGACGGAGCGAATGCATATCCGATCTCTTCCTTCACATGGATTCTCGTCTACACGCAGCAGGCCGATGAAGCGAAGGGTCGTAAGCTCGTCGACTTCCTGAGGTGGGCGCTCAGTGAAGGTGAAAGGCAGGCAGCGGCGCTCGATTATGCACCTCTGCCTGCATCGATGGCATCCCGTCTCACTGCGAGGCTCGACTCGATCAAGGTCGGCACCACGCAGTGACAGAGGCAGCCATTCGACTTTCCGGGGATCCGATTCTGGATTCCCGGAAACATCGTCCACTCAGTACATCGGCACGCGGCGATCGTGTATTTCAGATACTGATCACCGCGTTCGCCGTCTCGATTCCAGCGCTTCTGATCATCATTGCAGTCTCGATTGGAATCGCAGCGTGGCCGGCGCTTTCACACTCCGGCTTTTCATTTCTCACGGAAAGCACGTGGGACGTAAGTGCTGGAAAGTTTGGAGCAGCGCCCGCGATCTTCGGCACGCTCGTTTCATCCGCGCTCGCACTTGTTATCGCTACGCCGCTTGCGCTCGGAGTGTCGATCTTTCTCTCTGAAATCGCTCCGAAGTGGTTGAGACAGCCCGTCGGATTCCTCGTCGATCTTCTCGCTGCAATTCCGAGCGTCGTGTACGGACTGTGGGGAATCTTCGTTCTGGTTCCGATTCTTCGCGATCCGGTAGCGCCCTTCATTCGCGACACCCTTCACCTCGGCAGCACACCGCTCTTCAGCGGCCCCAGTTACGGGTACAGCATGTTCGCTGCGGGAATCATCCTCGCAATCATGATCCTGCCGTTTATATCGGCGGTAACGCGTGAAGTTCTACTCGCCGTTCCTCGATCTCAGCGCGACGCTGCACTCGCCCTTGGGGCAACACGCTGGGAGATGATTCGCGATGCAGTCATTCCCTATGCTCGATCCGGAATTATCGGCGGAATCATTCTCGGATTGGGACGCGCGCTCGGGGAAACAATGGCAGTGACGATGCTCATTGGAAATCGCCCTGAGATATCCGCGTCTCTGTTCGCGCCAGGTTACACGATGGCCTCGTTGATCGCGAATGAGTTTACGGAGGCAACGAGCGACGTGCACTTGTCTGCTCTCATGGCAGTTGGCGCGGTACTCTTTGTCGTGACACTGGTTGTAAACGCGCTCGCGCGATGGCTCGTGTGGCGAGTGACACGGGGAACGCGATGAGCCTCAGATCACGACATGCCCGCAGCAACGTCATGCTCGGACTGACATACGTCG
>DASUXX010000307.1:0-2630 GCA_036377755.1 Gemmatimonadaceae bacterium | reverse complement strand
ATATCAACTTGAAATCACCACCTCAATCAGCTCAGGCCTTTTCAAGGAGTTCTTTCGGCACCAGCACACGAGGATGCGAAGGATCCGATAGGTCCATCTGATCCCACCCGACTCGATACGGGCGCGACTTCGACCTTTTTGACAGCTTTGCCTGTAACGATGCGGTAAGAGCCCAGCCGCTCACACGATCGAGCAAGCCGCGATGCTCGACGATATAGGCGACAATCGCACACGAATCCTTGCCGCGCTCCAGCTCTATCTCCTCGAGCCTTCCGATATGAGCGCCCCCTGCATCAACTACTTTCACGCCGAGCATTTCGCGAAGCTCGATCTCGCGCATCACGATCCTCCGGGAATTCTTGCAATGAACTTCTCGGCCAGCCAATGCTCCCATGCAAGTGCTTCGGTCTTATCGGCTTCGATATCGAGATGAAGATCACGTCCCATTTTCTTGACGCGCCTCCATTCGATGCGCACAACTCGCGAGCGCCGCGGCCCAAAGTGCTCAGCCATCCATCGCGTTGGCTTAACGAGCCAGTGTGCGACACGAGCCGCGAGAATCTCACCGCCTATCTCCAGCGCCACCATTCGCGGCTGGCCGTTCTCGGGAAACTCGAGACGAATCCCATCGACACGCCCGATCTCATGCCCATCGCGATCGATGAGCTTCTTGTCGAGAACGTCACGCACAATCTGCATGGTCATCCTCCCCCGAGTATCTGAAGTGGAACAGAAACAATGGCAAGAACGAACGAAATGATCGTGATGATGATCACGACTGTGTTGCTGATGATGTGATTCGTGTTGTCCCCGAGGTAATCCTTGTCGTTCATCAGTATCAGGAACGGAATGACAGCCAGCGGTAGAATCGCAGCCTCGAGCGCCATCGATATTTCAGTGATCTTTATCGGATTGACGCCCAATAGCACGGGAATCGCCGAAACGAAGATGATCACGGTAAATACCGTGCTGAATCGCGCTTCGTCGGCGGGCTTGCCCTCTTCGGATGCGTGCCATCCGAGCCCCTGCCCGAACATGTACGAGATCGCGAGCGCAATCTCCATCGTCGCGCCGAGGCACGTCACACCGAGGGTAAACGCGAAGAGAACTATGCCCCATTGCGGGAACGGGTAGCTCATCATGCGCGCCATCTGGTCGAAGCGCTCGACCTGAATGTCCCTGTCGTGAAAAATGATCGCGCTGATGATTAGAACTGCGATCGCGAGCATACCACCGAATGCGCTGCCGATTCCTGCAATGAACCGGTTGATGGTGATATAGCTCTTGTCCCACTTCTCTTCGACTGCGCCGGACGAGTAGAAGTACATCAGGTAGGGACTGATCGATGCGCCAAGAACGCTGACTGCGAGAAACCAGTAGTGCGGCTTGTCTTTCGATGGCAGAGATGGAACTGCGCCCGATGCCACCGCACTCCAATCAGGTTTGAGGCGAACTGCGCCAATCGCAAAGAAGATTGCGACAAGTCCGAGTATGGACGGCGCGTCTTCTACGAAATCGAGATTTCCTTTCCACAGCATCAGCCAGGAAACGGCGGCAACTGGAAGTGCCCACCACGGAATCCCGATCCCGGTGCCCAGCTCTATCGCGAGCGCAACACCGCCAAGCTCGGCTATAAGAACGAGGAATACGACGATCGCGATGCCGCCGAGCACTATGGAGTAGAAGCCAAAACCGAATCGGTCCCGCAGCCCTTCAATAACGGTATGGCCACTTACTGCGGAAAATCGTCCTGACATCTCGAGCAGGAATGCCAGACAGATCATTCCGAGTAACAGCGGCCATATGAGCTGATATCCAAAGGCAGCGCCGGCCTGGGCCGCCGTCGTGACCGATCCTATTTCGAGGAAGCCCCCGATGCCTGTAATAACGCCGAGGGCGAGCTGTACGATTTTCTTCACGCTCACTCTGATGCATCGAAGGACAGGGCCATCAAGGGCAATTAAGGTGCCCCCTGCGATCACCTCATTTCGGCTCAATCCGTGCTGTTGTATTCAGTCACCGGGCATATATTCACGTTCAAAGGGAGCCAAATTGGCACAGCCGATCGGATCGTGGTCGTCTCGCGTCGTCGTGATCGGAGCGTCAGCTGGCGGGGTGGAAGCAATCAAGTACATCGCATCGCAGCTGCCGCCGGATTTTGCGGCAGCTGTTCTCGTTGTTCTTCATATTCCCCACAATTCGGTGAGCGTGCTGCCGGACATCCTTCGGCGTGCGGGCCCACTGCCCGCAGTGCACGCGTCGACGCGAGAGCCCATGAGGCCGGGCCGCATATACGTTGCTCCTCCCGACCGTCACATGTTGATCACCAGAAGCGAAGTCCGCGCCGTGTTCGGCCCGCGGGAGAATGGTCATCGGCCCGCCGTCGATCCATTATTCCGCAGCGCTGCGCAGGCGTTCGGCGCGGATGCCATCGGTGTGGTTCTCACCGGCAATCTCGACGATGGGACCGCCGGATTGCTCGCTATCAAGCAGGCTGGTGGAACGGCGATCGTGCAGGATCCGGCAGATGCCATGTACCCGGGAATGCCGCGAAGCGCGATACATTCTGTCGACGCGGATTTCGTGGTGCGGCTCGACGACGTTCCCGAGACTATCGTTCGTCTTGTCTC
>DASUXX010000306.1:0-9843 GCA_036377755.1 Gemmatimonadaceae bacterium | reverse complement strand
AGGCCAGGTGCTCATCGTCGATGAGTTCACCGGCCGCACCATGCCGGGACGTCGCTGGTCAGAAGGACTGCACCAGGCCGTTGAGGCAAAGGAAGGGGTTCAGGTCAAAGGTGAGACGCAGACGATGGCGACAATCACCATCCAGAACTACTTCCGCATGTACTCGAAGCTCGCGGGCATGACGGGTACTGCGGAGACGGAAGAGGGCGAGTTCCACGAGATCTACAAGCTGGGTGTGTCGGTGATTCCGACAAATCGACCGGTTATTCGCGACGATCGCCAGGATCTCGTCTACAAGACACGCCGCGAGAAATACAATGCGATTCTCGAGGAGACGCAGCGTCTTCATAGTCTTGGCTATCCCGTTCTTGTCGGATCGGTGAGCGTCGACGTGTCGGAAACTCTGTCGCGCATGTTCAAGCGCGCTGGAATTCCGCACAACGTCCTCAACGCAAAGTATCACCAGCGTGAGGCCGAGATCGTTGCAGAAGCGGGTCAGCCGGGCGCCGTCACCATCGCAACCAACATGGCCGGCCGCGGAACGGATATCAAACTCGGCGAAGGTGTAACTGTCTCGAAACCTTCGCAGGTAAAAGATGCCGACAACAAGTTCGTCGATGTCGAAGAATGCGGCGGGCTTCACATCATAGGATCGGAGCGTCACGAATCACGACGCATCGACCGGCAGCTGCGCGGACGTGCTGGACGCCAGGGAGATCCGGGATCATCCCAGTTCTTCCTCTCGCTCGAAGACGATCTCATGCGTCTCTTCGGCAGCGAGCGTATCGCGAAGCTGATGGATCGCATGGGCGCGGAAGAAGGCGAGATGCTCACGCATCCATTGATCACGCGGTCGATCGAACAGGCACAGAAGCGCGTGGAGCTTCAGAACTTCCAGTCTCGCAAGAGACTTCTGGACTACGACGACGTGATGAACCAGCAGCGTGAGGTGATCTACTCGCTGCGTGAGTTTGCACTCGACGGAGGAGAGGAGCTCAAGGGCGAAGCGGAGAAGATGCTCGAAAAGGGAGTGTCGCGCCGCGTCGAGACAACGCTCTCGAATTTCGATTCAGTGGAGGAGTGGGACTGGGGACTCGTTCGTCAGGATCTCCTCATGCATTATCTGCTGAGTGTTCCCGAGTTCGAGGATGAGGCGCTCAAGCCGGTTTCGCTCGAAGCTGCACAGGAAGCTGCTGTGATTGCAGTAAAGAAGGCGTTCAACGACAAGATGACCGGGCTCGCCGACTTTGGCGATCGGCTCCTGTCGCTGGTCATGCTGAACGTTCTCGACGAGAAGTGGAAGGATCATCTCTACGATCTCGATCAGCTCCGCAACGCGATTCACTACCGGTCGTGGGGCCAGAAGGATCCGCTCATCGAGTACAAGCAGGAAGCGTATTCGATGTTCGTGGATCTCATGAACGACATCTATCACACGTTCACCGAACGATTCCTGCGTGCGCAGATTCAATTCGAGCCGCCGCCGGTGTTCGGCGGGGATGGCAACGGTACGTCCGCGCGTCCCGCGGCCCCGACGCGTCGATACAATGCGCTCGGTGTTCTCGAGGACATCATTCCTGACGAGGAAGTGAATGGCGACGGAGAGCCCGAGGAGGTCGTCGATATCGGGCCTGCAGAGCCGCCGACTCAGAAGAAGGCAGCGCGGGCCGAGCCGATCGTGACAGGTGCTGGCCGCGTGCGCTCGCTGAGCGCTGCACAGAATCAAATGCCTGCCGACTGGGAGAATGTCGGGCGCAATGATCCGTGTCCTTGCGGGTCGGGCAAGAAGTTCAAGAAGTGCCACGGAGCTACTGTTTAAAGCGCAGTTTGTTTTCTTTCATTAAATGGCACCTGTCTTTCCACGCTGACAGCAGATAGCCGATAGCTAGTGCTTGACGCTCGGGGCTGGCTGCTGTCCTCGACCCTGGGAACGCGCAGCAAGCGCCCAGCGTCAAGCACTAGCTATCGGCTATCTGCTGTCAGCGGCGGCTGCGTCGATGTGCGTGATGGCCCCTATTAGATAGAAACGATGCTTCCCGATGTTGACCGCTTCGCGGCTACACGTGACTGAGAATTACGCTTCTCGCATTGAGGAGGAGCCGTGTCCGCATCGATTCACGAATTCCCTAATACTGAAAGACCGCGAGAACGACTGAAATCGCTGGGAGCCCGAGCGCTCAGCTCATCGGAGCTGCTTGCAATACTGCTCGGCTCAGGTTCAGAGGGACACTCGGCCGTCCGCATCGGACATGAGATTCTCGCGAGCGTGCATGGTTCGTTGAGGCGGCTGTCATCTCAGCCGGTTGCGGCGTTGACCGCTCTCGGTGGTGTTGGCAACGCGAGGGCAGTGCAGATTCACGCTGCACTCGAGCTCGGTCGCAGGATGGCTGCCGAGGATCGCGATGATGGAATTCCAATCCGCGGGCCGCGCGATGTGCATGAAGTGTTTGGACCAAAACTTCAGGATCTTCCGGTCGAAGAATTCCACGTTGCGATTCTCGATTCCCAGCATCGCCTCGAGCGTGATGTGACCGTGACACGTGGATTGCTGAACTCATCGCTCGTTCACCCGCGGGAAGTATTTCGTGAGGCGATTGCCGAGAATGCCGCGGCAATCATTCTGGTTCACAATCATCCATCAGGTGATCCCACTCCTTCACCGGATGATCGTGTCACCACCGAGCAGCTCGTGCAGGCGGGCCGCGTGCTCGACATACCGGTCCAGGATCACATCATTGTGGGACGGGGACGATACCTCTCGTTTGCAGAGGCAGGGCTTTTGTAGCGCGAAACGCCCGCTGGTGGGTTATGGGCTATGGGTTATTGATGTCGTGAGGTCTTGGGTCGTGCGTGATGGGTCATGGGTTACCCGATACACAAGACACACGACCCGATACCTCATTACCTGAAAAACCCACAACCCAGTACACATTGCCCGTTCCGCCGTTTACGGGTTAATAATAGGTATGACCGCAATCGAGTCTCATGCCGTCATCCCTGGCTGGAACGACGACGGGCAGCCCCTGCCCGAGAGGCTCGATCACGAGCTCCTGCTGCGTGCCTACCGCTTCAGCGAGACTGCACACCTCGGCCAGAAGCGGCTCTCAGGCGAGAATTTCGTCTCGCATTGCGTCGAGGTCGCGAAGATTCTTGCGGATCTCCAGCTTGACACAACGACGGTTGCAAGCGGGCTCATCCACGACATCGTCGAAGACACCAATGTCTCCGTCGCTGAAATCGACTCGCATTTCGGGCCCGAGATAGCGCAGATCGTCGACGGGCTCACAAAGATCGGACACCTGCCGATCAACTCATCGCAGGACAGGCAGGTCGAGAATTACCGCAAGCTTCTTCTCTCGATCGCGAAGGATGCGCGAGTAATCATCATCAAGCTCGCCGACCGTCTCCACAACATGCGCACGCTGGATTATCTGCCGGCGGAAAAGAGAAAGCGTATTGCACAGGAGACGCGCGACCTGTATGCGCCGCTTGCCCATCGATTCGGTATGGCCAAGATGCGATGGGAGCTCGAGGATCTCGCATTCAAGCATCTCGAGCCTGCCGAGTACAAGTCACTCGCGAAGCTCGTTGCCAAGAGAAGAGGGGAAAGGGAAGCGTCGATTCATTCACTCGCGCATCCTCTTCAGGAGCTTCTCGTTCAGGCGGGAATTCCAAACGTCGAAGTAACGGGCCGTCCCAAGCATCTATGGTCGATCTACAAGAAGATGACCAAGTGGGACAAGCCATATGAAGAGATCTATGATCTCATGGCGATTCGTGTTCTCGTGGACACAGTTCCTGATTGCTACCACGCGCTTGGTGTAATCCACGAGAAGTTCACGCCGCTTCAGGAGCGCATCAAGGATTACGTCGGCCAGCCCAAGTCGAACGGCTACCAGTCGCTTCACACCACGATCTTCGGGCCCGGCAAGCAGCTCTTCGAGATTCAGATTCGTACTCGCGAGATGCATCGCACTGCCGAGTATGGAATCGCGGCGCACTGGCGATTCAAGGAGAATGCAAAGAGCGCAGACGAGCTCGATCGCGCATTGCAGTGGTTCCGCCAGGTGCTCGAGCTTCAGCTCGACGCAAAGACTCCCGACGAATTTCTCGAGTTCCTCAAGCTCGACTTGTATCAGGACGAAATATTCGTCTTCACGCCGACAGGCGACGTCATTCAGCTGCCGAAAGGTGCGACG
This sequence comes from Gemmatimonadaceae bacterium, assembly GCA_036377755.1. GTDB lineage: Bacteria > Gemmatimonadota > Gemmatimonadetes > Gemmatimonadales > Gemmatimonadaceae > UBA4720. The sequence goes on along the minus strand of DASUXX010000306.1, from coordinate 5,644 downwards.
CCGATCGACTTTGCGTTCGCAGTCCATACCGAAGTCGGATTGCATGCTGTTGGCGCGCGCATCAATGGAAGACAGGCAACACTCGCGCGTGAGCTCAAGAATTCGGATACCGTCGAGATTCTCACTTCGCCGACAGCGAAGCCGAGTCGCGACTGGCTGCAGCATGTTCGCACGGGCAGAGCGCGTCACAAGATTCGCCAGCGCATGCGAATGGAGCAGTCGGCGACATCAGCAAAGCTCGGAAAGGAAATTCTTCTTCGCGAAGTGAAGCGTCGCCGCCTTGCGAAGCCTGACGACAACATGCTGGGCGAAGCAGCGAAGGCGATGAATCTCAACGATGCGAATCATCTCATCGCATCGATCGGCCAGGGCGACATCGGGATCATGCAGGTGATGAAGGTGCTCTATCCCGAAGAGCAGGCGCCGGCTCCGCCAGCCCGCACGACTCCGCTCGACTGGATTGTCGACAAGATGCGCGGCAGCCCCAAGGGCGTTCGCATTCAGGGTGTCGACGGCCTGATGGTGCGATATGCTCAGTGCTGCCAGCCAGTGCCAGGCGATCCGGTCGTTGGCTATGTCACCCGAGGTCGCGGAGTCAGCATTCATCGCGCGGACTGCACCAATCTTCTGATGCTCGATCTCGAGCCCGAGCGCCGGCTCGATATCGACTGGAAAGAGCTCGAGGGGGAGCGATTCATGGTGCGGCTTGTCCTCGACGCTACCGATCGGCGTGGTCTTTATGCCGATCTTGCCGCTGCGGTGTCGGGCACGGACACCGACATCAGATCATTCGAGCTCGCGTCCGCTGATGGTCATGTGACGGGGGCGCTCGCAGTCGAGGTCGAGAACCTTGCCCATCTTCAGAAGGTTCTTAAGGCGGCACGCCGCGTGAAGGGGGTTACCGAGGTAACTCGTAAGGAGCGCCTCGCTTCCGACGCTTAGGCCTTACAAGCCCCTACTGAAGCGGCATCTGAAGACATAGACACGGAGCCACGGGGTGACGGAGGTCCACGGAGGAATACTTTTTGTTTTTGTTCACTGCCTATGCAACAGGTCGTGGCGTTGGCAGCGAACAAACCAAGGAAAGACTCCGTGAACCTCCGTCCCACCGTGGCTCCGTGTCTAGGTCTTCAGATGCTGCTTCAGTAGAGACCCGAACAAATCCCGATTATATTTAAGATCCTGTGCCCGATAAAGCGCCATTTAACCTCCAAGCCCCGTTCCAGCCGGCAGGCGACCAGCCACGCGCTATCGCCGAGCTGACCAACGGGCTCGAACGGGGCGACAGGTTCCAAACCCTGCTCGGAGTAACCGGCTCGGGCAAGACCATGACGATAGCCAACGTCATCCGGAATTTCGGCCGGCCAACCCTCGTTCTTTCGCACAATAAGACTCTTGCTGCTCAGCTGTATGGCGAGATCAAGAGCTTCTTTCCGAACAACGCTGTCGAGTACTTCATTTCGTACTACGACTACTATCAGCCTGAAGCGTATGTCCCCACGACCGACACGTATATAGAAAAGGATGCGTCGATCAATGAAGACATCGACCGGCTGAGACTTCGCGCAACCTCGAGTTTGATGGAGCGTGAGGACGTCATCATCGTCGCAACAGTCTCCGCGATCTACGGCCTTGGCGATCCGCGAAGCTACCGCGAGCAGATGGTGACGCTGACAAAAGGTCAGCGGATTGCGCGCGATGAAATCCTGCGATCGCTCGTGAAGATTCAGTATTCGCGCAACGATGTGATGTTCGATCGCGCAACTTTCCGCGTGCGCGGTGATACTGTCGAGATTCTTCCTGCATACGAAGAGCAGGGAGTTCGCGTCGAGATGTGGGGCGATGAGATCGAGCGGATCTCCAAGATCAATCCGCTCACAGGCGAAGTCATCGCTGATCTTCATAAGGCTGCGATTTATCCAGCGAAGCACTTCGTAACGTCGCGCCCGACCATTCAGCGGGCTGTCGAGCTGATACGCGCTGAACTTTCCGAAAGACTCAATGAGCTGCGCACAACGGGAAAACTTCTCGAAGCACAGCGACTCGAGTCACGTACCAACTTCGACATCGAGATGATGCTCGAGATCGGAACGTGCGCCGGCATCGAGAACTATTCGCGGCATCTCGCGGGCCGCGCACCGGGTGAGCGCCCTGCGTGTCTCTTCGATTATTTCCCTGAAGATTTTCTCGTCGTCATCGACGAGTCGCACGTCACGCTCCCGCAGATCGGTGGCATGTTCAACGGCGACCGGGCGCGCAAGCTTACACTCGTCGATTACGGTTTCCGTCTGCCGAGTGCGCTGGATAACCGGCCGTTGATGTTCGATGAGTTTTTGTCGCTCACTCCACGTGCAATCAACGTCTCGGCAACACCGGGTGATATCGAGCTGCGGCTGTCCGAAGGCGTCGTCGTCGAGCAGATCATTCGTCCGACAGGATTGATCGATCCGGAAATCGAAATCCGTCCCGTGCGCGGTCAGGTCGATGATCTTCTCAATGAGATTCGCGTTCGCGAGCAGAAAGGCGAGAGAGTGCTCGTCACGACCCTCACAAAGAGAATGGCTGAGGATCTCACCGATTATCTCCAGCAGATGGGAGTGCGGGTTCGCTACATGCACTCGGACATCGATGCAATCGAGCGCATGGAGATCGTGCGCGGACTCCGCCTTGGGGAGTTCGATGTGCTGATCGGAATCAATCTTCTCAGAGAGGGACTCGATCTTCCGGAAGTCTCACTCGTGGCGATTCTCGATGCTGACCAGGAGGGATTCCTCCGCAGTGATCGCTCGCTCATTCAGACAATCGGCCGCGCAGCGAGAAACGTGAATGGTCGCGCGATTTTCTACGCGGATCGGATCACCGGGTCGATGGAGCGTGCGATCGAAGAGACAAAGCGCCGCCGTGAAGCGCAACGCGAGTACAATGAGAAGCACGGCATCGTTCCAAAGACTGTCATCAAGAGCACCGAGCAGGTTCGCTTCATCACGCGCGTAGCTGATGCGCGCGAGGCCTCAGAAGCGCGGCACGAGGAACAGGAGCGTCGCATCTCGGCCGTTGCTCATTCGAACGATCCGGCAAAGCTCATCGCACAGCTCGAGAAGGACATGAAGGAGGCAGCAGCAAATCTCGATTTCGAGGCGGCCGCGCGAATCAGGGATCAGCTGTTCGAGATTCGTGCAAAAGCTGATGGCAATCGGTCGCGCGCGCGCTCGTCGCTCGCTGCGATACGGGTAGAGCGATAGTGCAGGCGCACCGGCATGTTGTTCCTCCGCTGGCAGCGAAGGGACGGCTCACGCTCGATGAAAATGAGATGAAGCAGTGGGGGCGCGAGCTTGGCGAAGCCATTTCTCCTCCACTTGTTCTTTCACTCAGCGGCGATCTTGGCGCCGGAAAGACAACGCTCGCGCAGGCAATATGCGAGGCATATGGCGTATCGGAACCTGTGACGAGCCCCACGTACGCGCTCGTTCACAAGTACGACGCACCCAAGTCACCCGTGTATCACGTCGACCTGTATCGTCTCGATAATGAAGCTCAGCTCACGAACATAGGCTGGGATGATCTATTGTCCGAGCGCGCAGTCGTTATAGTCGAGTGGCCCGAGCGCGCGGGTGATCGAATGCCGGACGATCATCTTCACATCGATATCGAGTACGTCGAGGGCGATCCAGCTCGCCGGGTGCTGCTCGCAGGATGAGTCACGGCTTGACACTCGCGCTCGATGGCTCGACGTACGCGGTCAGCGTTGCGCTCATTCGCGATCGCGATGTGATCGCGGAGCGTCAGCTTCCGCTGGTGCAGACTCCGGGGCGAGGGGGCAGGGAAGAGAACTTCATGCCGATGGTCGCAGAATGCCTTCGCGATGGGCAAGTACGGCCGTCCGATCTTGCGCGAGTAGTATGCGGTGAAGGCCCGGGAAGTTTCACGAGTCTCCGTGTTGCCGCATCGATCGCCAAGGGCATTGCTGTTGGCGCGAACATTCCACTCTTTGCTGTTTCATCGCTGCTGCTGCTGGTTGCACGCGACGACCGTGATGACGGAACATGGCTCTCCACATTGCCGGCGATGCGTGGTGAGGTTTACGCTGCGCTCTATGCAGTGGAAAGTGCGACGATTCGACAGAGCGGTGATCCTCGAATCATTCGTGAAAGCGAGCTCGATGACGAAGCGGCGCGCGCCGGTGCGAAGATTATTGGAACAGCAGCACACGCCGATGAGACACCGCACGCACGAGGCGTGGCGCGTGTGATAGATCAGATTGTCGAAGGCGCAGCGTGCAGCATCGATTCGTGGGAGCCGGTTTATGGCCGTCTCGCGGAGGCGCAGGTGAAGTGGGAGGCGGCGCATGGCAGGCCGCTCTCCGCGGCGGGATGAGCGCAAGCTCGGCGGATATTGTGATCGAAGTATCGATTCGTGCCGCGAGCTCGGCCGACATGCTGAGCGTCGGCTTGATCGAGCGCGAGTCGTTTGCCGATCCATGGGGATCGAGGGAGTTTTCGTCTGCACTCGCGTCGCCAAACACTATCTTTTTGATAGCGCACGATTCAGCAGGAATAGTCGTTGGTTACGTGATCGCGATTTCTGCGGCCGATGAAGCGGAGATTCTGAATCTTGCTGTTCGTCCGGCGCAGCGCGGTCATGGAATCGGTGCCAGGCTGCTGGACACGGCGATCGCAAAAGTGAAGGAGCTGGGCGCGGAGCAGGTGTATCTCGAAGTCCGTGAATCGAACGAGCCGGCCAAGGTTTTATACAAGTCGCGCGGATTCGATGAGGTATCGAGGCGAAGACGGTATTATCGGGATCCTGTGGAGGATGCCCTGATTCTTCACCTCGCAGTGCAACGATGATGTGGGGAATGAATGGCGTGCCGCGATGCGCGCCTGAACTTTTACAATTGACGGCGGGAAACGAGAACACTCGCCAGGAGGCAACGTGAGTCGAAGTGTCAACAAGGTGATCCTGATTGGCAATCTTGGAAACGATCCTGAGGTTCGCACCACAGCGGGCGGCGCAAAGGTCGCGACGTTCTCGCTTGCGACCAGCCGGCAGTGGAACTCTCAGACTGGTGAGAAGCAGGAAAAGACTGAGTGGCATCGCTGTGTCGCCTGGAATTCCAATTGGGGTGGAGCCTCCGGCAAGGGTTCCGGAATGGGTCTCGCTGACATCGTCGAGAAGTACTGCCGCAAGGGCGAGCGCGTGTATGTCGAGGGTGCCATCGAGTACAGCCAGTGGAAAGACAAGGAAGGCCAGACCCGTTACACCACGGAAATCCGTGTTCGCGAGCTGATGCTTCTTGGCTCAGGCAGGGGCGGCGACTTCGATTCTGACTCTGATTCGGGCCGCTCGCGTGCGCCTGCCCGCTCGACTGCTCGCAGCAGCGAGAGCTTTGACGATTTCCCGGCGGCACTGGAAGACCAGGACGACGATCTGCCCTTCTGAGATCGTGGATTCTTGAGGTCGTGGGTTCTGAGTTCTCGATGTCGTGAGGTTACGGGTCATGTGTTCTGTGTCATGGGTACCCAGGACACACGACCTCATGACCCATAACCTCACGACATGGAGAACCCAGAACCCACGACCTCAAGAATCCACGATCTCAGAAGGGCAGATCGTCGTCCTGGTCTTCCAGTGCCGCCGGGAAATC
>DASUXX010000305.1:0-4883 GCA_036377755.1 Gemmatimonadaceae bacterium | reverse complement strand
ACCCGAAACCCACGACACACGACCCCCAACACACGACATCAAAAGACCCTAAACCCAAAACCCTGCTTTCCTTTACAACCTTCTTACTAAGGGAAAACCTCCCCCAGACGGAACGGAAGCATCTGATCCGGTATATTGGCTCCAACCCTCACGGGGCGCCCCCGATACCTCAATTGCTGGCAGGATCAGAGTGCAGGCAGGCAGTCCGAACAACACACTCGGAACGCAGCGCGTGACGAAAATCACCGCGCGCAGACGTCCGCGCTCGCTTCTTCTTGTCGTGCTGCTCGTTTTTGCGCTCGTCATCACCGGCATTCTCGGATGGCAGGCGCTCGATGCGGAGAGGTCCCACCGCGCGGCGGCCGAGCGTGCGCTCAGGGATTACGCTCGCTTTGCGGCGTGGCAGCTCAATCAGCAGACTGCGCAGGAAATGCTGAGCGCGATGATATCGACGTTCATCCTGCCGCTGACGCGCGTACAGCCTGATGCTCCGGCGACGTGGCCATCGCCCGAAGAGTTTCGCGCAGCCTCGCTTCAGCCGCCGGCACCGGCACGCTATCTCGAAGGCGTTCGATTTTTCTTCCGTCTCAATCTTCGTGACAGCTCGATAAGTCTTGCAGGCGAGCAGCCGAGCGCCGCAGTTGTTTCGTGGGTGCGCTCTCAGGTATTGAACGCGCCATCGAAGTTTCGCGCACCGCCAATCCGCACACAGGCATTCGGTTCTGCAGATAGAAGCGCAGCAAAGAGCCTTGGCGTAATTGTCAGCAACGATTCATACGTCGCGGCGATAGACAGTGTCGATGGACGCGAGCGGGTGGTCGCATTCGTCATATCGTACGATTACGACAGCAAGCCGCTCGTCAGCTATGGATTCGAAACCGACGCGCGATCGTTCGTCGCGCCGCTCATCGATTCGGTTCTCGCTCGTACGCCCTTGCTTCCGCCATCGCTGCTTCACGGCGTATCGCGTGATTCGGTCGTTTCGATCAAGGTGACGGCGCCTGCTGCGCCGACGCCGATTTATCAATCCGTTGCGCACAACTTCAGTGGTGAGTTCACGGTAGTCGACACACTCGACGAGCGTTTCAGCCGCATGCGGCTCGCTGTTTCCCTACGTCCCGACCTTGCGCCGCAGCTCGTCGTGGGCGGGTTGCCGCGCTCACGGCTTCCGATATTGGTGGGACTGTTCGCACTTACTGCGTGCCTCGTCGTAGCGGCGATCTACCAGCTGAGGCGGCAGCAGCAGCTTGCGCAGCTCCGAGTTGATTTCGTCTCCGGCGTATCGCACGAGCTTCGCACTCCGCTCGCGCAGATTCGTCTTTTCGCCGAGCTCCTGCGCAATGGTCAGCTCCGGTCGGAAGCGGAGCGCGAGAGATCGTTCGGTATCATCGACGAGGAAGCGCAGCGTCTCACATATCTCGTCGAGAATGTGCTTGCATTTGCGAGATCGGAGCATGGTCGCAGCACCGTTGTAGTCGAGCCGCTCGAAATGGATCGTGAGATCAATGCCGCAATCGACGCGTTTGCACCACTCGCGCGGGTTCGCCGGGCGCGCATTCATTCGAGTATCGAGCCAGGTCTGATCGCGCGCGTCGATCCGCGCGGATTGCGTCAAATAGTTCTGAACCTTCTCGACAACGCGGTGAAGTACGGTCCCGTTGGACAGACAGTGAACATTTCGCTGAGTGGAACGCAGGACAAAGTCGTCATCGCAATCGAAGACAAGGGTCCGGGCGTTCCAAAGAGCGAGCGAGAAAAAATATGGGATCCGTATGTTCGTCTGTCGCGTGCAGCCGAGTCAGCGGCCGGTGGCAGTGGGATCGGTCTGTCTATCGTGCGAGAGCTCGTGCGGCTGCACGGTGGGACTGCACGCGTCGAAGATGCAGTTGGAGGCGGTGCTCGATTCGTCGTCGAGTTCCCGCGCGAGCCGGAAAGGGAAGCTGGAAGCAGTCTTGGGATGGAGCGTCAATCAGCGGGGGTTGGAGCATGACAAGAGTCCTCGTCGTTGAAGACAACGCGAATCTCGCATTTGGCCTGACACGAAGCCTCGAATCGGAAGGTTACGAGGTCGAAGCGGCAGAGGATGGACTGCGCGGTCTCGAGATGGCCCGCACGACTAATCCTGATCTAGTCGTACTCGACCTCATGCTTCCCGGCATGGATGGCTACACGATCCTCAAGAAGCTTCGCGCTGAAGGAAAGGACGTGCCCGTCCTGATTCTCACGGCCCGTGGTGAAGAAGCCGATAAAGTTTTCGGCTTCAGGCTTGGCGCCGATGATTATGTCACCAAACCCTTCAGCCTCTCCGAATTACTTGCGCGCGTTCAGGCAATCCTGAGAAGAGCGAAGGGCGGCGAAAAGCGTGACGGTGAAGCGTTCGAGGAGTTCGGCGATGTGTCGATCAACACACTCGCCCGCTCGGTAAAGAAAAGCGAGAACGAAATTCCGCTTACACCGAAAGAGTTCGATCTTCTCCTCGCGCTGGTGCGCAGACGTGGTGCGGTAGCGTCACGTCTCGAGCTCCTGAAGGAAGTATGGGGACACCAGGCCGAAGTGATGACGAGAACCGTCGATATTCATATCGCCGAGCTGAGGAGAAAGCTCGAGGATGATCCATCGACGCCGAAGCACATCCTGACTGTGTGGAAAGCGGGGTATCGCCTCCAGGTTTGACAGCCCGTGTTTAACGCTGCCGTCTTGCAGGCGGAGGCGGAATTTTCGGACGCGGGCCTTTTGCCTTCACAATCAGCCGGTCACCAATTCTCACTTTATCACTAGTGAGATTGTTCCACTGCTTGATGTAATCGGGCGTCGTGTCGAACCGGCTCGCGATGCTCGAGATTGCATCGCCACGCTTCACTACATAGTAGATCGGCTCGTCCACGAGTCGTGCTACTGCCGCGCGGATTCGTCGCTCGCGAATCGCTTCCACACGCTGCGCGTCGAGACGACGATTTACATGATCGATCAGACTGTCGAGCGAGGCTTCATCGCCGCGTGATGCCGCGAACAGCTGCGTTGGAGTTCCAGGATAGCTGACGCGCACACCATGAGCAGTGAGCGCATAGAGCCGCTCCTTGTGCATGGTCAGCATAGTGTCATTTGGAAATTCGTATTGGAGAATCGTTGGCGGCGCATCCTCATTCTCCAGCTTGTCACTCGGCGCGATGCCGATGAATATCACGCGGTCGTTCGTTGCGACGAGCAGGCCGTTTGAAGCGCGATAGTAGTCGGTGGGACGGCGCTGGAACGCCTTGGCGAACTTTTCGACGCGCTCGCCGTAATGGAGCATGCCTCCGTTGAGCTCGCGTGCGGCGGACCGCCAGGCTCCGCGGGCATCGACATGGCGCATGAACACCGCGTAACCGAATATCATTATTCCGACGATGACGACGAAAAGTCCGATCACCGTCCGCTTGATGAACCTGAACCACCGGTAGAGCCCTTCTGATTCCTTCATTGTCCTTGCTGTAAGGCGCTGCGGAGGGTCACAAAGATGTGTGAGTCGTGCACGTGGTCGAAGTTCGGAAGAAGCGTTCGCGGGAAAGAAAATCAGCGCGGTGACCGGGGGCAATCTCCATACCTGTGCATGGCATGCGTGGTGCAGAATTAGAGGCCATGTCTACGCCTGATATCGGGGACCACCAGGAAAACCAGCTGGAATCGGGATCTCCTGGCGACCGCCGAAGGTCGGCGGGAAGCGTCTACACCAATGTCCGCAGGCGCGCGAAGGAGAAGCCGCCGCTCAAGCGCTGGCAGAAGATCGTCATGGCGGCAGCGCACGGTGTCGGCGCTACCGGACTGCTGGTCGCGGGTGTCGTCTGGACGCTCAATCACCAGAAGCCCAAGTACGTAAAGCCTGGCGAGCTGCTGCAGCTGCCGGCGTCGTTCGTCGTCGCGCCGCCTCCGGTTTCCGAACAGGTATTCCGGGTCAGCAGTGTGCTGCGGAAATACACCAAGGACACCGTGCGCGCGAACCGCATTGCGACCGCCCTGATCCGGGAGGGAGGGAAGAGAAATCTCGATCCCGCTCTCCTCGTGGGCCTGCTCATTACGGAAAACGCGAAGCTCGACCCCGGTGCGAGCAGCAACGTGAACGCCCGCGGTCTCATGCAGGTGATGCCGTTTCATGCGGGGAAGTGGAAGCAGTGCCCATCGCGTGATCTCGTGGACATCGATTCCAACATCTGCTACGGCACGAGCATACTCGCCGATCTGGTGAAGCGCTCACCGTCGATGCAGCGGGCCCTTCAGCGCTACAACGGCTGCGTGCGTGGGACGAATACCCCGAACTGCTACACGTACTCGGGCAAGGTGATGAAGTACGCGGATCAGGCGGCCTCTGCCATGTTAAAGGTTCCCTTGCCAACTGGACTAGCGCCTGTGGAGTAGAGTGGGTTGATGGGCTGAGGCAAACCAGATCTTAGTTGCCAGCCTTATGGTTGCCAGTTACCAGATTTGACACGCTGGTAACTGGCAACACAAGGACTGGCAACTACGATCTGGTTTGTCTCAGCATAAGATCACAAATATACTCGGCAGACAAGACTTCCCCTAAGACGTCAATCCCATTAATGTGTTACGTGTTACAGTAATACCATTAACGGATTGGGTAAAAATTGACCGACTGGATCGGGCGCGACCTCGAAAGGCTCCGTAAGCTTAGAGGTCTGCGGCGTGAAGATGTTGCCGCTCAGCTTCCTGTCCCCGTGTCACCGTCGACTATACGCAACATCGAGCACGACGAGGGTTATAACGTCTCACTCGACCTGTTGCGCCAGATAGCTACGGTGCTTGGGGCAGAAGTGCGTATAACGCTCGAGACCACGCCGGAGAGGCAGGGAGACGAAGTCCCTCTCGGTAAGCGCATCGTGGATAACGAG
>DASUXX010000304.1:0-10573 GCA_036377755.1 Gemmatimonadaceae bacterium | reverse complement strand
TCGCAACGGTGGCAGGATCCCCATCCGACACATATCTCGTCCCATTCTTGTCGAGCCTGTCGAGTGACTGCTCGATCAGGTTTCCGATCGCTTCGATTCTCTTGATGGAAAGTGGATTGAACTTCGGATCGTACGGCGACTCGGTTGGGCCGCCTGCGACTTCGAGAATCGCATCATTGTTGTACTTGTAGACTTTCCCCGTTTTGGGATCAGTCCACGATCCTGATTTTGCGAGCGCGCGATTCTTCGGCCATACGCCGAGCGGGAGTGCGAAGGTTCGCACATCGTAACCGGGAACTGCTGAATCGATTGCTGCTTCACCGCGCGCAATCTGTTCCTGCACTACTGCATCGGAATATTTGCCGAGGTTGGCGTGCCACAGCGTGTGATTGCACAGCTCGAAGCCCTGCTCCTTGAGCCACTGCACCTTCTTGAAGCGCCACTCTGTCTTCTGTCCTTCGATTCCTTTGTTGCCGAAAAAGGAGCGGCCCGCTTCTGCATTCGGGAGCATGCAGAACACCGCACGATTTCCCCAGTCAGGATGGGTCTTTTTGAAGTCCAGCCAGATTCCGAGGCCGCTGTTTGGATCGATCTCGAGCTGTCCGTTTTTCTCGATGTAGCTGAACTGACTTGGGCTCGCATCGTCGAAAACGTAGACGACTGGAGAGAGGCCCTTGGGCAGGTCGATTTTCCGGTCCAGTACCTGCGACATGGTGACCGGCCTGTAACCCCGCTTATACATGGATTCGAGATCACGCCTGAAGTGACCACGCTCGCGCGAGTATGTCGCATCCTTGTCGATGATCAGGTGATACTCGACAACGGGGATCCTGCCGAGCTCGTTCGGAATCCTCGCGGAATCCTGAGCCGTAAGGATATAGCCGGACTGAGTGGTGCCGGATCCGCTGGACGGTGTATCAGATGGAGCGGCGCTCGCGGTTGTGCCGGCTGCGGCGGAGTCGGGACGGGCGCTGTCGCCTTTCGCGGTGCATGCGAGGGAAGCGAGAGCAACAAGGATTACGGCAGATATGCGATTGAACATTGAACCGGTAAAACGGTGGTGGAGTGATAAGCGGCATCGAGACCTGACATTCAAGGTCTCGCTCGCAATAAGCATTCTAGCTGTTATTACGCTGGATACGTGGATTGCCACATGCGGATTCGAGAGCTGCCCTACTCCGCGCCAGATCCAATCATATCAGCCTGACGAAGGCGGCAGAATTCTCGACCGCAATGGCCGGTTCATGGGCCATGTCGAGGTTGTGCGGCGCGTGAACGTGCCGATTGCTCAGGTCCCCGTACATGTGCGGCAGGCATTCATCGCGACTGAAGATCGCCGCTTCTACAAGCATCATGGAATCGACTGGCGCGGGTTCTTCCGCGCATCGCTCAGGAACGTGCGCGCAGGCGGAGTGCGTGAAGGATTCAGCACTATCACGATGCAGGCCGCGCAGAACAGCTTCGTGGTCAAGAAATATCCAAACCGCTCGCTCAGGCAGAAGCTCATCGAGCTGCGCGTCGCACGTCTCATGGAGCATTCGCTCACCAAGGATCAGATCCTTCAGCTGTACCTGAATGCCATATATATGGGCAACGGCATGTACGGCATCGAGGCGGCAAGTCGCGACCTGTTCGGAAAGAGCGTTGGAAAACTCACGCTCACAGAAGCGGCGATGCTCGCGGCACTTCCAAAAGCGCCATCGTACTACACGCCGCGCCGTAATCCAACGCGTGCAGTCGCGCGTCGGAATCTCGTGCTGGGCCTCATGGCCGACGCCGGATATGTGTCCGCGAACCGATTGCCCGGGCTGCGTGAGACAAAGCTTCGCATTGCAAAGGATGAATGGCGCCCTGACACACGCTCCGATTCGTACGCACTCGACGCAGTGCGTGCCTTTGCGGATTCTGTTCTCATAGGACGCGACGATCAGGACATTCGCGATCTTACCATTTACACGACACTTGACGTCAACGCTCAAAAATCTGCCGATCGAGCAGTCGCGCGGCGTGCTGCCGCGATTCAAAGTGAATCAGGTGGATACTGGAACGGCGTGCGCCACACCGTTCAAGGCGCGATGGTGGCGCTCGACCCGCGCACTGGTGACATCCGTGCGCTCACGGGCGGGCGCAAATACGAGAGAGGGAACTACAACCGCGCTCTCCGGGCAAAGCGTCAACCCGGTTCGGCGTTCAAGCCGTTCGTATATCTCACTGCTCTTCAAGCGGGATACTCGCCCGCGTCCGACGTTCGCGATGAACCGGTTGAGGTCGTCCAGGGAAACACAGTGTGGGCGCCCGCGAATTACAACGATGACTACATCGGGCTCATCACATTCAGGCGCGCGCTCATGCGGTCATCGAATGCTGCTGCAGTCCGCGTTAGCCAGCTCGTCGGCCTCAGGCCAATCATCGAGAATGCGCACCGACTCGGCATTCAAAGCCAGATCCCGAATTACCCCGCAATCGCACTCGGCGCAGTCGATGTGACGCCTCTGGAGCTCGTGCGCGCATATGCGCCATTTGCCAATGGTGGATTTCGTGTGCGGCCTCGTCTCGTGCGGAGAATCGAAACGCGCGATGGTGACGAGATGTACACGAGCGAAATTGCGCCGCTCGAGCGAGTGATCGATCCGCGTGATGCGTATCAGCTCACGTCGATGCTGCGCGCAGTTGTGGATTATGGCACTGGTCACGTGATTCGTGAGTGGGGCGCGCGTGGAATGATTGCGGGGAAAACAGGGACGACCAACAACGGGACCGATGTCTGGTTCGTTGGCTACACTCCGAATCTCGTTGCCGCAGTGTGGTTCGGATACGACGATCCGCACCAGATCAGCTACGACGCATCGGGTGGACGACTCGCCGCGCCGGCGTGGGCCGAGTTCTACACGCAGGGATGGAAAGATGCTGTTCCAGCTAATGCCTGGGATCCTCCGCCGGGACTCGATGAAGCCGTGATGATCGATCCAACGACAGGATGGATCGCGAACGAGTGGTGTCCTGCGAGAAAGGTCGAGTATTTCAAGCCGGGCCAGGGTCCACGCACTGAATGCATGGAGCATGGCCCCGATTACGATGAGCCAATCTGGGCATCAGACCAGCAGAATCAGGATCTGGGTCGAGTGATAGAGCGGCGCGCCGATGACCTCGGCAAAAAGATTGGCCGTGCGCTGGGAAGGATTTTCAGATTCTAAAACAAACGAGACGCATCTGGCGTCCCGTTTGTTTGCCAGCAGCCAGTTGCCAGCCGCCAGCAGCCGCAGTGTGGGAGCAGCGTAACGCAGCGTACTCCCATACTAGATAACACCCAGCCAGTTGCTTTCCCTCGCATTGAAGCCCGGGAAAATCCGATCGAGACTCTTTGCGCCGAGGTGCCGGGAGCTTACTTCGGCAAATACGGATCTGAAATCCGTTGTCAGCGCGAGATCGCGTCCCTCGTAGAGCTGCTCGTTCTCGAGTCCCGGCCACTTTCCGTGAACCTTACCGCCTTTTACATCGCCGCCGATGACGAAGAGCGCACCTGCATGGCCGTGATCAGTTCCGCGATTGCCATTCTCTCTCGCCATGCGCCCGAACTCGGACATTGTGAGAATCACGACATCGTCCATACGATCACCGAGATCAGTCACTAGCGCTGCGATCGATTTCGCGAAATCGTCGAGCCTCTGAGCGAGCTGGCCTGTTGCTGCGCCCTGATTGACGTGTGTATCCCATCCACCGACATCGGCGAACGCGATCTCGAGTCCAACATCAGCTTTGATCAATTGCGCAATCTGCAAAAGGCGCTGACCGAACTGCGATCGCGGATACTCCGCACCATTGCGTGGTGCGTATTTCTGCGGATTCGCATTCCTGAGCATCTTCACGGCCTCGAACATTTCCTTTCCTGTTCCGTGAACGAGATCGGTAGAACCTGTTCGATACAGCGCCTCGAGCCGCTCAGCCTGGTTTCCCGACGCGCGAACACTGAACTCGTTCAGGCTGTTCATTGCTACGACTTCACTCGCACCTTCGAGAATTCGCGGTGTCTGCTGGGTGAGCGATACTGCGCGGAACGGGCTCGCTTTGCATTCATCGCATGTGCCCTGAACCGCGAGGTAGCGATTCAGCCATCCATCCGTTGTTCCTTTGATGTCCGGCGTGCCTGTCTCCATGTAATCCTGCGCATCGAAATGCGAGCGCGTTGCACTCGGACTTCCGACGGCATGAACAGGCGCAAGAAGGCCGCGGTCATACAGTGGCTTGAATGGGGCAAGCGACGGATGCAGGCCGAAGAATCCATCGAGATCGATCGCAGTTTGTGCTGAAATTCCGCGCGCGAGCCCCCCCGGGCGCGGAATCGCAATCGATGGTCTCAATGAGTAGTACGACTTGTCGCCATGCGGTACGACGATGTTCAACGCGTCCGCCGCACCGCGCTGAAAGAGGCAGATCAGCGTCTTGCCCTTCGGAGCCTTGATCAGTTGGGCGCCGAACGCGGCGCGGCGTAGAAATCCTGGACTCAACCCCAGCGTAACGAGCGCAAGTGCTCCTGACTTAACGAATGCTCTGCGTTGCATATGACTACCTAGCGCCGTTGAAATTCCGGTGATCCAATGGCGAGTCCAACAACCTGTGCGAGACCCGTCAGCTGCGGCAGCGGAGCGTTTGGCCTGCCAAGCGGATTTTGTCGTGCGCCGGCGCGAGACCGGCTCTCACGCCGCATGTCACCGCCCATATCCATGTCCGTCGAGTTATCTGGATTGCCCATCGCAATGGGCAATCCAGCATCTCCCTTGGCGAGCAGGGGATTTTCCCCCGACATCAGCACTGCTCGCGTATCCGGCGAAACAGATCCACCGAGCATCAAGGAGATGACTGCATCGACCTGCTTTGCTCTCGTGGCCGATCGAAGACTGTCGACTCCCGGAATGGCATTCACTCGCGCGCCTGGAATCCGATTGGCTGCGGCAGCTATTCCAAAGTTTATGCGATTGAGAATCGCGCCAGTGTTCATCCACGCATCGCCCGTTTCGGGATAGCCGTTCGGCGCCTGGTGACCATAGAGCGGCTCGCCGAGGTATGCGACCATGAGAGCGGTGCGCGGCGTTGAATCAGGCTCCGCATTCAGCGCACGCATTGCGCTGACAACGACCTCGAAGGGTGATTTCACCTTCGAGCGAAATGCCTGCTGCGAGTAGAACTCATTCGATGTGACGATCGAGCGGAGAGTTTCGCGTATGTCGCCGTCTGTCTTCATGAATACCTGAGCTGCTCGATCGATCACGCTTTGCGGCGGATTGTCGGAGATGAATCGTCGCGCAAGCTTCGTCGCGATGTACCTCGCAGTCGACGGATGTCGAGCGACAATGTCGAGTACATCTTCGCCGTCTTCGATGCCGCGCCCCGCCTTGAGCTTGTGGCCGAGTACGATTTTCTCTCCGGCGTCGTGCATCTCAGGGCGGAAGATGAATCCGCCGCCAGTCGCCGGCGGACGAATCGTCCATCCAGTGAGCGCGCGTGCAACGTCCATCACATCCTGCTGTGTGTATCCGCCGTCGACGCCAAGGGTGTGAAGCTCGAGCAGCTCGCGACCGTAGTTTTCGTTGAGCCCGCCATTTCGCAGCTGATTCAGCCGCTGCCTTTGAATCGCATCGATGGAATCCATCATCCGGAGTCTGCGGCCGATCGCTGCATTGCGCCCGCGTCGCATCCGGATGTCTGCGCCACGCGCGTTGCGCTCCATCGATGTCAATCGCGGACGCGTGCTGTCGGCCATGCTTCTCGCGTTATCGAGATAGAACAGCATTGCAGGGCTCTTCGCGACTGACTCGAGCAGGTCGCGGAATTTTCCAAGCGCGCGCGGACGAATCACGTCGCGCTCATACTCTGTCAGGTAGTACGCCTCGGGCGGACCTTTCTGTGCGTAAATGTTGAAGTGGTTGAGCCAGAAGTCGGTCATCACTTCTTCGAGCTGCCTGTTGCTCGCGACTGCGCGCGCAACCCGTGCTGATTGAAGCTCACTCATCACGCGACGGCGATTCAGTGCGATCTTCTGAAGCTGCGGGTTGTTTCGGTCAGCGCGCATCAGGGTGTCATCTGCGTCGCGCCGGGCCTGTCGACGCTCGCGCTGTGCAACGTTGAAATCACGCAGAAGGCTGTTCTGATCCTGGTTCAGGATGCTGTAGCGGGCGACGAACTTCTCGAGCGACTTGTTGTCGATGCGCTCAGGGTGGAGCTGCTCATCGACCCATTTGTCGAGCCCGATCGCCCGAACTTTCTGCACATCGCCCGGCCGCGGGCCAAATGTCAGGCGATTGAGTGCGTGAATTATCTGCTGGTCTGCCGCGAGCTCACGATGATCGAGCTGCTGCTGAGCACTCGCGGGGACGGCGAGCGTTGCGATTAAGGCGAGGGTTCGTAGTCGCATAGCTTTTCCAGTGAGACGCGGGGATTCTCGATTTGTTAATCCCTCTTAAGTCTCAGCAGCATGGAATACTCTTTTCCTTCGGATTGACCGGATGAGCCGGATTCCATCTGAGCTGATAGACAGACGCTGGCTCTGCGACCTGGTTTTTGTTTTTAACCCTAAAGTCCAGTTCCCCGAGCCAGCCTCTATAGGATCTGCAGTGACGGAATCCGGCTCATCCGGCCAATCCGAAAAAAGAGTGTATTCCCAAGCCGCTACGGTAAGATCACTCGAGTGTCGCCAGGTACTGCGATAAGCCTGTTTTCGGCTTCGGATATTCCAAATCGAGCTCTTCCAAAGCAGCAACGATCCGCTTAGCGATCAGATAATTCCTCGCCTTGTTGCTATCCGCCGGGACCACATACCACGGAGCCCACGGCGTGCTGCACTTCTGCAGCGCATCCTCATAAGCCTCAGTGTATTTGTCCCACAGTCCTCTCTCATCGAGATCACTCGCGCTGAACTTCCAGTTCTTCGCAGGATCTTCGACGCGCTCGCGCAAGCGCTCCTTCTGCTCGTCACGTGAGACGTGAAGAAAGAATTTTAGAATCACAGTTCCGTTCTCGGCGAGCATCTTCTCGAAATTATTGATCTGCTCGTACCGCTTTGACCACGCATCCTCCGGAACGATCTCATGCACGCGCACAACGAGAACATCTTCGTAATGAGAACGGTTGAAGATTCCGAACATTCCCTTCTCGGGCATCACGTTGTGCACGCGCCACAGATAATCGTGGGCAAGCTCAACGGGCGTCGGCACCTTGAAGGAATTGATTCTTACTCCGGACGGATTGCACGCACCGATCACCGTGCGGACCACACCGTCCTTGCCTGACGCATCACGTCCCTGAAGGATGATCAAAAGAGCGTGACGACCGTCAGCATAGAACCTGTTCTGAAGGTCACCAAGCTTCTCGAGCTGCTTTTCGATTTTGTCCTTCAGCTCGTCGCCTTTTGCCAACGAATCAGGTTTGGCTGCAGCGTCATCGCTCAGGTCGAGCGTTCCATCAGGAGAAACGGGGTCCAGCAGCATGATTTACAGGTCCTTGCGTGAGATTATCTGTGCTATCCCATCGCGATAGTAATCTTCGATTCTCGTCTCCTCGAAAAAGCCGTACGAGAGAAGAAGAGCTCTGTATCGCACCAGATATGGATCGGCGGGCATCTCGGCAAAAATGACTCGAATGCGTCGCGACGCGAGATCAGCAACGGAGTATTCGAGAATTCGAAGCCCAATGCCCGCGCGTCTCGATCGGGGCGCAACGAGCACGGCGTGAATCATTCCGGTACCGACAGTGCCGGCAACAATTCCATAGACGCCGAATCCAACAAGCTCAGCGTCGCGTTCGGCAACGCATGCCTTGTATTCGGGATGTTTCTGGCGAACCGCGTCCTTGAAGATCTCTCCAGTGCGCTCCATCCACGGATTCTTCGGGAGCTCCCAGTCCAGCAACGCGAGCGCGGCCGCGAGATCACCTTCGCGTGCCGCGCGAACTTCAAGTCGCTTTAGTGCGGGAGCAAGCACTTTCAGCCACTACCTATATATGTAGTGACCGTCCCAATACGCCGAGTGCGGCTTCCTTTACTGTCTCCGACAGGGTCGGGTGCGAGTGAACTGTGATCCCGATGTCCTCGGACGACCCGCGATACTCGAACGCCAGGACAACTTCCTGAATGAGGTCGGACGCGTTGGCGCCGATGATATGACAGCCAAGCAGCTCGTCGGTCTTTGCATCCGCAATGAATTTCACGAAGCCACTGGTCTCTGCCATCGTGCGCGCGCGGCCGTTTGCCGAGAAGGGAAACTTTCCCGTCTTGTACTCGCGACCGGATTCCTTAACCTCATGCTCGGCTAGTCCTGCCGATGCAATCTCCGGCCACGTGTACACAACGGACGGCATCGACTTGTAATCCATCTTCGCGTGATGACCCGCGATCACCTCGGCCGCGATTACGCCTTCTTCTTCAGCCTTGTGCGCGAGAAGCTTTCCGCCAACCGCGTCGCCGATTGCAAACACGTTCGGAAGATTGGTTCTCATCTCGGCATCGACTGCGATTTCTCCGCGCTTGCCGAGTGTGAGTCCAAGTGAAGCTGCATCGATGCCCGTGAGCGATGGCTTGCGTCCGACAGACACGAGAACGTATTCCGCTTCGAGAGTCTCCTTTGCCCCGTCCTTCTCGACTTCGATGCGCACGACGGTGCCTTCGCCAAATGCACCAACGACTTTCGTTCCTGTGCGGATATCCAGTCCCTGCTTCCGAAAAATTTTATCCGCTTCCTTGATGATCTCTTCGTCGTTGCCGGGAAGAATCGTCGGGAAGAGCTCGACGACTGTCACCTGTGCTCCGAGTCTGCGCCAGACAGATCCAAGCTCGAGACCAATGACGCCCCCACCGATCACGATGAGACGCTTTGGTATCTCCGGAATTTTCAGAGCGCCGATATTCGAGAGAACTCTCTCTTCATCGAACTTGAGGAATGGAAGCTCGATTGGAACCGACCCCGTAGCGATGATGACGTTCTTTGCTTCATAGGTCGTGATTGTCCCGTCGTCGGCAGCCACTTCGACGACGTTCCCTTTTTTAAGAGTCCCGCGGCCTTTGGCCCACGTGATCTTGTTCTTCCGAAAGAGGAATTCGATTCCCTTCGTATTCTGGCCGACGACTGCGTCCTTGCGCTTCATCATTGTGGCAAGGTCGACGTCGACGCTGTCGATCTTGACACCATGCTCAGCGGAATGCAGTCGTGCCCACTCGTAGTGCTCGGACGATGTCAGCAGGGCTTTCGACGGAATGCATCCGACATTTACACATGTGCCGCCGAGTGTCTTGTCCATCTCGACGCAGACAGTGTTAAGGCCAAGCTGTGCTGCGCGAATTGCAGCGACGTAACCGCCTGGTCCGCCGCCGATTACAACGACGTCTGCGTTCATCAGCTGATCAGCATCGCAGCAGGATCCTCGATGAGCTCCTTGATGCGCACGAGGAAGAGCACTGCCTGCTGTCCGTCAACTATGCGATGATCGTATGAAAGCGCGATGTACATCATTGGCCGGATCTCGATTTTTCCGTCGATAGCGACGGGGCGATCCTGCGTCTTGTGCAGTCCGAGAATTCCGACCTGCGGATAGTTGATAATCGGTGTGGAGACGAGCGAGCCGAACACACCACCGTTGGTGATGGTGAATGTTCCGCCGGTGAGATCATCCATCGTGAGCTTGCCGTCACGAGCGCGCTTTGCGATTTCGGAAATATCGCGGCTCACTTCGATCATTCCTTTTGCGTGCGCGTCCTTGATGTTCGGAACGACGAGACCGGCATCGGATGCGACCGCAATTCCCATGTTGACGTAATGCTTGTAGATGATCGAGTCGCCGTCGATCTGGGCATTCACCATGGGGAATTTCTCGAGAGCCATGCACGCTGCCTTCACGAAGAAAGGCATGAACGTGAGCTTGACGCCGTGCTCCTTTTCGACCTTCTCCTTCATTCTCTCACGCAGTGCGTTCACCTGGGTCATGTCGACTTCGTTGAACGTCGTGAGGTGCGCCGTCGCGTGCTGTGACTGAAGAAGATTCTCGGCTATGCGCTTTCGGCGCGTCGTCATCTTTTCGCGCGTTTCGCGTCGAGCGCCGTCGCGTGCCGCGACGTCGCTCAACGCTGCGCGAGGTACAGAGGGCGGCGCCTGCGGCGCGCCTGACAGAGGTGCAGAGACGCTAGAGGTCTGTGACGCGTGTTCGATCACATCCGGCTTGCTTACAACGCCACCGCGACCGGTTCCTGTGACATCAGCGATCGAGATGCCGGAATCAGCGGCAACTCGGCGTGCAGCTGGTGACGATTTTACATCCGCATTTGACGGAGTTGCCGCCTGCGGAGCAGGTGCCGGCGATGGTGCTGCGGCAGCAGGTGTAGATGCGGCGGGCGCAGAGGCCGCGGGTGCTGGTGATGGCGCAGAGGTCGCCGCTCCTGCGGCAGTCTCGTCGAGCTCGCCAAGCAGCTGGTCGACCTTTACGACGTCGCCTTCCTTCGCAGCGATTGACGAAATAACGCCCGCTTTTGGCGCGGGCACTTCGACCGTGATCTTGTCAGTCTCGAGCTCGACAATCGTGGCACCGCTTGCAA
>DASUXX010000303.1:0-7531 GCA_036377755.1 Gemmatimonadaceae bacterium | reverse complement strand
CACGCTCATCGGCGTCTATCTCCTCATCGACTCGGCAATGAAGCTGCTCAAGCATGAGCGCCCTCCGATCGGGACGATGATGCTCTTCGGACATCAGTTATGGGCGGGATGGATCATGATCGGCGCACTCTTCTTCAGCATGTGCGTCGGAATTCTCCTCGGCAAGCTGAAAAAGAAGCCGTCAGAAACACTGCACGACAAACAGCTCACTGCCGAATCGAAGATGAATCGCGCCGAATGGATGTCCGAAGGCGCTGCGATCATCGGAATATTGCTTGTGGGCGGCGGCTTCTGGTGGGGCGATGCAGCTGCAGCCGCATTCATATCAGTCGAGATCGTGATGGAAGGATGGGAGAACGTTCGCGAAGTGTTGCGCGACCTCATGGACGAGGCGCCGAGTGTTCTCGGCGAAACCGAGCTGGATGATATGCCGGCAAAGGTGCGAAGCCGCGCAGAAGACCTTCCATGGGTACAGGAAGCTGCCGTGCGATTACGTGAGCAGGGACGGATCCTTTCTGGTGAAGTCTACGTCGTTCCAAAAAACGACGGCATGTCGGCTGATTATCTCGTCCGCAGCATCGAAGACGCCGGGAAGGAGCTCTGTAAAGTCGACTGGCGGCTCCACGGTCTCACTGTGATGCCCGTCAGCAGGATTACGAGCCACGATCCTCCGCAGATATAGGTTCGATTATCGCTTCGGCAGAACGGCCTGGCTCGACGAGCAGCCAGACCGCTGAGTGCGATCGCGCAAGCTTCTCAGAACGCTATCCAGTAGCTCGCCTTGATCAGGAAAATGTTGTCCGGATGTGCATCAAACAATGCAGACCTGTCGCGATCGAAGCTGAAGTTGCCGATCGGATCAGTATCCGAGCGGTTCTGCTGCCACACGAAGAACAGCGTCGAGCCCGGCCGGTATTCCCAGCGCACGACGGCGTTGCCGCGCAGCGACCTGAAATTGAAATCAGGGTTGCCAATTGTGATCGAGTTTGCGGGACCGCCTGGACCATCTGGATCGATTGTGTAAAGCGTTTGCCCGTCAACAGTCGACTGACTGATCTCGTTGCCAGTGAAGGTGTGCTGCAAACGGCGGCGTGGAGCGACGAACTCGTTGAAGCTCACGTAGTCGCCGCTTGCGATGAGCGGCTGCGCAAAGAGCTCGAACGTCAGGGTCGGCGTGAACGTGACGTTTGCACGCGTGCTCATCGCCAGCTGCTTCTGCATCAGGCGTCCAAAGATGTAACGGCGTCCATAGAATGCTGTCGCGGTGGGATCATCGTATGAAGTGATGAACTGCCCGACAGTTCCCGAGCGGGAGTACGTTGGGCCCGCCGAAAGCTGTACGCTGGACGTCGGCTTCCAGACAACGTTGGAGCTCAGATTGAGCTGATCCGGCCCGTAATCGTAATCGTTGAATGTCGGCTGGAACGTGAACGAGACTTTCTTGCGCGCATCTGTCCCAACGAAGATCTGGTGATACCTGTAACCACGCTTCTTGATAACGGGCCCGCCGCGCAGGAGACCATCGTCGAAGAGCTTCGGCGTCCGGATCACGAATGCATTCAGAGTCCAGAAATTCGTGAGTGTACCAAAGATTCCTGCGGCAAACTCGCGATCGGTGAGATCACCGTCGTAGTTGAACTGTTGCTGGGCGCTCAATACCGCGAAGTAGTTCCGGTAGATCGGGCCCGGCTTGGTAATCGACCGCGCAAAGTTCGTATTCATCCATACATAGTCGGAGCGCGTATTGAACGAGATGTCGTTCACCTCGAATCCCGGGCTGCGATAATTGACCATCGATTCCCAAAGCCACGTGCCGCCGTCCTTTGCGATACGCGCATATCCGCCGTAACCAGTCAGGCGAGTGGCATTCGGGTCATACTCATCCGAGAAAAGTCCGTTGCCGCCGCTGTCGCGATCAGGCCGCTGGAAATAACGAGCACTGCTGCGCTGAATTCTCTGCATCGCCAGCTCGGAGCCGCGCACGTCACTGAGCGCGTACTGGCCCATGAATGACCACTCACGGTTCTTCCAAGAAGTGAACCAGTCGAAGCCGATGCTTCGCGCCGCACCCGGCAGGCGCGCGTCTGCGAGAGAGTCATCGGTGAATCGATCGACCGACGTGACGATGCCGCCGAATGATTGCGCCCCGCCCTGAAACTCCTTGCGCGCGCGGCCGACGAAATAATTCGACAGTGGCTCGACTTCCGCGCGTGATCTGAGCTCCTGTCCCGTCTCCGAATTGATCGTCACGACATCGGCCATCTCCCGACGCGTGACGGCATCCATGATTCCCACGAGATAGTTGCTCTTGGTGCGTCCAGTGATTTTGGCTGCGCCGAGTATCGTCGCGTTCTCGGGCTGATCGACGTACGTGCCTGCGGGGAACAGCTGCGGCGAACGGCCAATGCGCCGCGTATAGAACAACTGGAGATTGCTGACGTTGCTGCAGAAGAAGCAGCTGAAGCTCCCGAACCCGAAAGCGTTGGCGCCTTCGATAAAGAACGGCCGCTTCTCGGAGAAGAACGTTTCGAATGCTGAAAGGTTTACGACAGCAGGATCGACCTCAACCTGTCCGAAGTCGGGGTTGAACGTCGCATTAAGCGTGAGGTTCGAGGTCAGCCGGGCCTTGAGATCGCCACCGACGCGGTAGTCGGTATCGCTCGATTTCGTGAATGGATTGTTCGGATCGGGCGGACGAATATCGCGTCTGCGCGCGACTGTATATGGGAGCAGCTCGAGTCCGCGCGGCCGGTCGGTGATCCTGATTCCATCGAGGTGGCCATAGCGCTGCGGCCCACCGACTTCGTTGTTCGGCCACCACGCAAAGTGCTGTCGCTCATTCAGGCGATGAATGAACCGGATGACCTGCACGCCCCAGGTCTGGTCGACGTCGCGTGAGAAGTTGAGCTGATTCAACGGAATACGCAGCTCGGCCGTCCAGCCCAGTGAGTCGATATTGGCCTTGCCTTCCCATACCGGGTCCCAGGTCGGATCACCGGTTCCGTCGCGCTTGGAGCCCGAGGGGTTGAGCCAGAAGATGAATCGCGAGCTGTGATCGTGATAACTGTCGAATATCACCTGGAAGATGTCGCTGTCAGTCTCGCTGAGCGCATCGCGGCGCAGGAGGCGGCTTACCACACCCTTTGCTCCAAGTGAATCGTACATTCGTGCGCCGACGTAGATCGCCGCATCGTCGTAGGCAAAACGCACTTCGGTTCGCTGTGTTCCCGCCTTTCCTTCGTCTGGCTGCGACTGCCTGAACTCGGTGATTGCAGGGGCAGTGCGCCAGACTTCTTCATCGAGCTTACCGTCGACGGAGACACTCGATGTGAGTCGCACAGCGTGGGCGACAGGTGGTGGCTGCGGATGGACGCCGCGCTCCTGTGCTCTGGATTTCGCGGGCGAAGCAACGAGGGACGCCACGACAATCAGCGTGAGCGCCTTGGGAAAGCGAATCGAGTTCAGCATTCAGGTTTTCTGGTTCAGGAAGCATCGGTCCAGTCGACCTTTCAGCGGGCTGGCCAGATACTTTGACGGGGCTTAGCTGAAAATGGTTTGGCTGGTTTTCGACCCGTCATTGATAACGCTGCTCCCGGCTTCGCGCTGTCCGGCTTTATGCAGGAAACAGTCAGAGTTTGAGACAGGATGTCAGCAACTTGTAAACTTGGCTGTAACGACGCGGCGCTCACGCGCGCTCGTAGCTTGTAGCAGCTCTAGCGCCTGGCCCTTAGCGTGCTAAAACGGAACTGCGCTCTTAGCGCTTAGCGCGTCGAGATCATTCGCTGCCGTGACCCAGATCTTCTTTAATTCGTTTCTTTAAACCGCTGAGCATTCTGCCAACTTCTTCTGCGCGTTTGGCGAGATCGGCGTGCGCATTCAATGAAATGGCGCGGCAGTTCTTCGCCGCCTTTAGCTGCGTCTCCAGCTCACCATTGGATCCCAGGGCGATATCGAGAAATCGCAGGAATTCCGCTTGCGTCTCCTTCCGGCGTCCTTCGGCGATGTTGGAGGCGGTCGATAACGCGCTCTTCATGAGCTGGCGTTTGAGCTCACCATGATGCGGCTGCCGAATGCTCTCTACCGCCTCATTGACCGCTTCGAGAAGCAGGTGCGCCTTATCGAGAACGATGAGTTTTGAGGGATCTGGCATGCACTCAAGCTCGTGTGCTGCTGTCATCCAAGAATCATCTCTCGATGCTCCGCGAAACCCTTCCAACGCACCTCTGCGAAGCAAAAGGCTAAAAGCGCAGTTCCGTCTTAGCACGCTAAGGGCCAGGCGCTAGAGCTGCTACAAGCTACGAGCGCGCGTGAGCGCCGCGTCGTTAACCAGCAAATGATGCGATTACTGCCAACGCGCGATTGATATCCCGATGATTTGTCGGAATCCCGAACGAAGCCCGCACTGCGCCAACAGGAATACCCGGACCGAGACAATGAGAGAAGTTCTCAAAGGAGAACTCTCCGGCATCGAGAAGGTCGAGGCAGCGCGATGCAGCATCCGCGGGAAATCCAAAGGCCCGCTCTGATGCGCCCGGATTGCAGAAGCATCCACCACGGAGAGAAACGCCTTCATTGCGCGCTCGTTCAACCACGCGAGAAAACGGAATGACGTTGCCGTCCGAACCGACGACATTGAACGCTACCGTTGCGCCTCGCGCGACATCAGATGCAGGGCCGTATATCTGGACAAGTGGACGTCCGCAAAGGTTGCGCAGTAAAGCGACCTCCTCGGTGAAGCGAGCAGTGTGATTCATCACGTGAGCGTTGATCTCTTCTATCCCGATCTCATCGATGAAATCGAGAGCGTCGCATACTGCTGCGATGTCGAGAAACGCAGGAGTTCCATCTTCGAATCCTTCGCCATTGCGGTCGAGCAATCGATGACGGCCGAGCTGCACTGATACGTACGCTACCGTGCCGCCTGCAAACCACGGACGCATGAGCATGGCGAGGCTTTGCTTTCTTGCTACAAGAGCGCCAACTCCCGTTGGAAATCCGCTGATCTTGTAAACGGACATCACTACGAAGTCAGCCGGAATCTTCCGCAAGCTCAGTCGATTCGTTGGAAGAAATGCAGCGGCATCGAGCAGAACCTGATATCCAAGCCGGTGTGCGTCGCGTACGAGTGTCAGCGGATGCTTCACACCCGAGAAATTCGACTGGGCTGGAAATGCGAACAGTCCATGTCCCGCGGGAATCCTTTCACGCTGGAGTCGCAGCTCACCATCGAGACCGATGTACGTGACACGCCCGCCCCTGGATCTCGCGAATTCACGAATTCCATTAACCGAATTATGGTTGTCCGCCGCCAACACCAGTCCCGCATCTTCGGAAAACGGAAAACTCTCTGCAACCAGTTTTATTGCAGCGCTCGTGTTGGCGGTGAACACAACCGAATAGTCATCGAGTGATGCGTCGAGAAATTGGAGAAGCCTTGCCTTCGCCTTATGAATGAGCGCCGTACTGAAGAGTGATGGCCCATTTTCCGAGTGCGGATTTCCTAAAATCGATCTCCGCATACGCTCAGCATGCAAGTCAATCTGACGCTCCGAATAGAGAGCACTGCCTGTAAAGTCGAGGTAAGCCTGGTCGGCGATGTCGAGCCGCGAGTATTCACGAGCGCGAATCTCGTCGAACGACCGCCGGGTATCGCTGCGTGAAAGCGAAAGTGCGGCGGTCATCAGCAACCCCTCCCTCGCGTCCGTGCAACAGATGCACGCCATGTCTGCGCCTGCCCATCGCGATGGCGATCCGTGAACACGAGTGAATCGACAGACCTCGGCAGACCACCGAAGTACCTGCTCAGCGCCGCAACACTGTCCCTCTCGGCCCGCTCTTCAGCAGGGGCATTCCTGGGCAGCTGCGGATTCATTACTTCCTCGAGCCACTCATCCACTCCGCCACGCAGGAAATAGACATTGCTCAGTCCGCGAGATCGAAGAAACACCCAGCCCTGCGCGGCGTGCGCTCCGCCACCGGAATAGAGCACGATCGTCTCACCCTTCCCCATCGGTGCACTTACAAGCTGTTCAAGAGACAGCCGCTCGGCGGAGGGTATGTGAAACTGATCGAAATCGGCAGAGTCGCGGATGTCGATGACTCGCAATCCCGCTTTTCTGTCGCGGATCCAGCGAGCGAGCTCAACGGCAGTGACATGATCCGCTTCATCGCTGACTTCACGTGCAAGCGTGGCGACATCGAGCGGGGCAACGGGCTTGCGCGGTGAGCCGGCAATAATTGCGAGCGCACCGAGAGCAATCGCACCGATGCCGAGTGCGCGCACCGCACGCGAGGATGTCATGTTCCAATGCTCCGTCTCTCGAGACGCTCAGCGATCCTGAAACCGGCTATGCCAAGCACTACGACAGCGAAGACTACGATTCCATCGTTAGAGCCGAACAGCTGAGGAATTGTGTACGCGCCGCGTGGAGTTTTTTCATAGAACCTCTCAAACAGCGGAAACATGATCCCACTGCCGAGGACGCCCGCGAACATTCCGGCTACGACTGACAAGCCATCCATTCGGCCTGTTGCAGCCGCAACACATGACGTTCCCGGGCAGAGTCCCGCCAGCGCAAAGCCAAGCCCGAAGACAATTCCACCAGTGAGCTGAGGAATCAGAAAGGTTTCCGGTATGTAGATCCGCGAAACGTCGAGCACTCCCAGCCATCCAAGCCAGAAGACGCCGAGCATTGCAGTCATGATCGCAGTGAACATCACCTTGAACACCGTAAGATCCGTGAGATAGAACTGCCCGGCGAGCTTTCGCGCGCTCCCCATTCCGCTGCGCTCCAGAAACCATCCGAATGCGATTCCGATAACGAGTGCTGCGGCGTATGAACCCGCGCCTGTTTCAAAGAAGGGCGCCATCATGTCCATGCTCTCCGCAGAAGCGGCGCTGCGAGATATGCAGCTGCGAACGCGGCGGCGATGAAGAGCCAGCTTCCGACGCTGAGCATAGCTCCTCCGGTTAGCGCCTGACCGCTTGTGCATCCGCGCGCGAGCACCGCGCCGAGTCCCATTGCACTTCCGCCCGCGAAAGCGAGAGCGATCCGCGATCTATTGGAAATTCGCGGGCCCTTCTCGACAGTTCGCCGAATTCTTCCAGCGAGATATGCCGAAATGAATCCGCCGATCAATACACCGACGATTTCGATAACGAGCCAGTCGATCGCTGGTGATCCCGATGCTGACAGATAGCGCGCGAAGTAATCGTTGGCTCGAGCTGCATCAGGTGACGCGACCGATGCGACCGCAGTCGCAGCGCTTGCAAACGCGCCCGATGCTCCAAGACCGCGTCCCGCTATCACGAATGCCGATAGCAGGACGAGTCCGAGACCGAAGCCGGACAGATACGGATTCGAATATGGTCTGGATGTCACTGCCTGGTCGGCGTAGTCTCGACCGGGTAGTCCTTATGCGCGGACCAGTCTTCGAACGATCCATCGTACAGCAGGACCTTATGGCCGAGCGATCGCGCGGCGAACAGCATTCCAGTCGCCTGTTGGCCGATATGACAGTAGCCAACGAC
>DASUXX010000302.1:0-8671 GCA_036377755.1 Gemmatimonadaceae bacterium | reverse complement strand
GTTGCAGCGTGTGCACCGGGTGAGCAGCATTGCATCGGGCTCAAGATGGTGTGCGACCTTCTCGAGCTCGACGGGTGGGATGCTATCTACCTCGGCGCATCAGTCCCGGTCGAGGGTCTCATCGACCTCGTTCGTGAGAAGAAACCCGATGCAGTCGGAATATCGGCGACGATCGATCCGCACATTCCGCGCGTCCAGGAAGTGATCAATTCCCTCCGCTCGGCCGATCTCAAGAAGAGACCGTTCATCGTAGTTGGAGGCAGGGCTTTTCTTGCCGATCCTTCACTTGGTGAACGCGTTGGCGCAGACCTGACTGCTACCGATGGTGAGAGTGCGGTGAAGATGCTCGATCGCGCAGTTCGCGGCGCGTAGCTCAATTGCTCGGTGCGGCGAGCAATTTCGTAATTGCGCTGGTAATTGTCGTCGCCGTCGGCGGCTCCATGTTAGTCAGCACTACTATGGTGTAGCGGCCATCACTGAATTGGCGGAATCCGGTATCGATCCCCGATCCCGTTCCGCCACCGCCGTGACCGACGATCTTGTAACTGCCCGCATCCTGAACGAACGAGCCCCATCCATATTTTTCGCCGGCGTAGCCTGGTATTGGCCAGCGGCCTGTCCACATGCTGTCGCGCAATGCGGCGCTGATCAATTTCCCTTTACGCAAAGCGCGGCCAAAACGAGCGAGATCTGATACCGTGCTGTACCCGCCGCCCGCTCCTCCGGAGCTCGAGCCGACCATGAACGACCAGTTTGCTCGCAGCGGACCGGAGCCAAGCAGGTCGTCTGCAGCGGGACGGTATCCTACAGCGCGATGCGGGACTATGTCGTCAGAGCCGCCGTCAAGAACTGTCTCGGTCATTCCTGATCGCGACAGAATCTCCTTGCGGATGTAATCCTTGAACGTTGAACCAGTTACTTCTTCAATGATCGCAGCGAGAACGTTGTAACCTTCGTTGCTGTATGACCACTGCGCGCCAGGCTCGAATAGAAGCGGTGCGTATGCAACCGCTGCAACGGTGCCGAGTGCGCCGGTAAGACCGGGAACCGGCTTTCGCGGTGTGCTCCACTGGTCCCCCATTCCAGATGTATGCGACAGGAGATGGCGAACAGTGATTTTGCGCGCGCGTTCAGCGTTGGGGTAGCGGGGAAGAACTTTGGAGAGAGTATCATCCAGGCTCAACTTTTTCTGTTCGACGAGCTGAAGGATTGCAGTCGCAGTGAACATCTTTCCCATCGACGCGAGAGCGAACCGCGTGTGCGCCGTGTTGGGAACGCTGTCTTCGCGATCGGCGAGGCCGAATGCGCGGTTATAGATGACTGAATCGTGAGCCGCGATGTACACGGCACCCGAGAACGCATCTGCTCTTGCGAGTCTCGTGAGGTTTGCATCGATGATTCGTACGACTTCCGCATCGCTCCGCGGCTTTTGCGCGGGCCACGTGATGCTGTCGAGTACTGCGTCACGTGCCGAAAGGATGTCCAGATTTCCAAGACCGGTTGGATCAGCGCGGTCAGTGGAAATCATGAGAGTTACGATGCGGCGCGCTCGAGGACTCGTGAGCGTTACAAGCGCGTGTCTGTTTGAGCGCTCGATCTTGTTAACAGTGAATGGCGCGCCCTGATCATGCATCGATGCCAGGAAGCGGTTGAACCGGGCACTGTCGCCTGCTGCGTTTGCAGTGAATGCGCTCCTGATGAGTGAAGCTCTATCGTCGCTCTTCCCTGATTCGATCGCATGCAGGACTTTCTTGACAACGCTATCCGCCGGCGCCGGCACAGGAGGAGCAGCCATTTGCGCTCCGGAGATTGCGGGAGCGGCGGATAGCATCAACGAGACAACATGACGAAGCGCGGAACGAATATATGACTGCATGGCTGCCCGAAGTGGAGGCTGTTTGATAACCGGTCAACACCTTCGACAGCAGCCCCGCCGAATTGGTTCAGTTATTTCCGGGAGAACATGTTCTGATTCAGTCCGACGCGCCGCAGCAGCGCGACAAAGCGCGGATTTTTGCGCACCGGATCGTACAGCGGATCGGCGACTGTGTACCAGACGAACCATGTCTCGTGAAGATCGGTCGCACGCTCAAGTGCGTCCAGCGCGCGTGTCGTATCGCCGAGTCCCAGATAGGTCCAGGCGAGGGCGGTCTGTGCCGCCCATGCTCGCGGGCGTGACTCGATCTCCCGCGCGATTCGCTCCGCGATACTCCGATTGCCCGCTACTGCGTGCAGGTTTGCCCGAAACCCCGTCCACGGCAGAACATTGGGAAGGCGATCGATCATGCGGATGGCGGCTTCATTCTGTCCAATGGCCTGATGCGCAAGCGCGGCAACATGGACCGCGGGCGCAGTGGTCGAGTCCAGCTCGACGCCGCGTTTTGCCGCGGTAAGTGCTTCGCTCGTATTTCCAAATCTCAGGTTGACGTATGCAATCCAGCTGGCGATGACGGGCGAGAATGGATCGATCTCTTCAGCACGGCGAAACTCGTCCAGCGCTTCATTCGCACGACCGGTACTGAGGAGAAGTCGCGCGAGCTGCATGTGCGCGGCAGCATCGCCGGGATCCAATTCCACTGCACGGCGATGTTCCCGCTCCGCATCAGACCATTGATGAGCGTGCTGGTATGCGAGTGCGAGAGACGTGTGTGGCTCGGCAAGAGAACTGTCGAGTGAGAGTGCCCGCCCGGCTGCATTCATTGCACGAGTTCGCACGCTGTCGGCAGGGATGCCAGCGTAATACGGCGTCATTTCGAGTGCAGCGCTCAACCCCGAATGCGCACGAGCGTAGTCAGGATCGAGGTTTATTGCGCGCTCGAAGAAAGTCACAGCCGCAGGAACTGCGCGGCGACGGAGATTGAACTGAGCGCGAAGGTAGAGGTCGTGCGCGTCGAGACTTGGAGTACCGCGGCTCGTTTTTGCAATCAAGATCGGGCCGATCGATGTTTTGCCTGAGGACGCGAGATGCCCCCTGATCGCACCGACGATCGAGCGAGTGATCTCATCCTGCATCGAGAACACGTCCTTCACTTCACGATTGTATTGATCACTCCACAACAGTGATTCGTCTTTCACAGCGACGAGCCTTGCCGTCACCCGCATGTTGGCTCCCGCCCGTCGTACCGAACCGGAGAGAAGTGCATCGACATTGAGCACCTTTCCCGCTTCGCGCGCGTCAACCTGCCGCCCGGAATTCTGAAAAGAGGAATGGCGCGCGACCACACGGAGACCGGGAACCTTGGAAAGCGAGGTTGCCAGCTCTTCAGCGATACCGTCCGCGAAGTAGGCATTAGCCGTGTCACCCTCGGCATTCGCGAATGGAAGAACGGCGACCGATTGCAGCGTCGAGGCAGTTCCATTCGTGGGTGCTTCACGGCCTGACTTGAGAAGTGAAATCGTGACCACGGCGACAACTGCGAGAATTCCGAGTGCGGCAAGTGCGCGAGGAATTCCCCTCTTCATCCAATGCGCGCTGGGGCGATCGATATCGGTTCTGGTTCCTGCTGGTGTAGTAACCGTCTCGAGCGCCGGAAGAACGTCGAGCGCCGATTTAGGTCGGCGCGACGGTTCTTTTTCGAGGCACTGCATCACGAATGCTGCGAGAGCGCGCGGGCAGTCGGGCCTGATGGACGCTACGTCGATCGGATCTTCCGATACATGCGCCGCAAGCAGCTTCGGAACCGGACGACTGTGAAACGGCGGATGGCCGGCGATCATCTCGTAGGCAACGCATCCAAATGCATAGAGATCAGCGCGTGCATCTACCGATGGATCTGCCGTTACCTGCTCGGGTGACATGTATGCAGGCGTACCGACAGCAGTACCCGCGCGCGTAAGTGTTGGCTCGCCAGAGTCCGTGCGGGATGCACTGATCGCCTTGGCGATTCCGAAGTCGGTTACGACGGCGGCGCCGCTCGCGAGTAGAACATTCTCGGGTTTGATGTCGCGATGAATGATTCCACGTTCGTGAGCGTATGCGAGGGCACGCGCGATATCGCGGAGAATGCTCGCTGCTTCAGCAAGCGGAATGCGCTCGCTGTTAGCGAGATGCGCGCGGAGTGATTCGCCGTGAACGAACGGCATCGTATAGTAGGGGAGTCCATTTGCGTCACCTGCGGTAAGGACGGGAACGATGCTCGGGTGCGCGAGCATTGCAGCGACCCGGATTTCGCGCTCGAACCGGTCGGCGGACACTTCAGCGGCCAGCTCAGTCGACAGGACCTTCACGACGACCTTTCGTCCGAGCCGGGTTTCTTCGGCAAGAAAGACGCGGGACATGCCACCGCCGCCGAGCTCGCGCTCTATGATGTAGGTCGTGCCCAGGGCAGACTGAAGCTCGTCGAGGAGATCGCGGCTCATGGCTCAGGTAAGCTAGTGCCGGGGAGGATTACGGCCAGCGTCAGACTTCGAGACTGGTTGCCGCAGAATCGAAGTCAAAACGCTAAATTTGCCGTTCGATCAAGGGGGTCACTCCGCAATGCAGCTTCTCAAGTGATCGGCCTCCAGCAACGTCTCGAGTCCGGACTTGCCGGCCGTTACACGGTCGAGCGCCAACTCGGGGAAGGCGGCATGGCCGTTGTCTTCCTGGCGAACGACCTGCGTCACGAGCGCAAGGTCGCTGTCAAAGTGCTGCGCCCGGAAATCGCTGCAGAAATTGGTGCCGACAGGTTCCTGCGAGAGATAAAGATGGCTGCGGGACTGACGCACAATCATATCCTGCCTGTCTTCGATTCCGGCGAATCCGAAGGTCTTCTCTATTATGTCATGCCGAACATGGAAGGACTTTCACTTCGGCATAAGATCGATCGCGAGCGACAGCTTCCTCTCGAAGATGCGCTGCGAATTACACGCGAAGTTGCATCGGCTCTCGACTATGCGCACCGCAACCAGGTCGTTCATCGCGACGTAAAGCCGGAGAACATCCTTCTTCATGAGGGCGCTGCTCTCGTAGCCGATTTTGGAATCGGGAAGGCATTGAGCGGCGGCAAGAACACCACTCAAAGCGGAGTCTCGATCGGAACACCGGCTTACATGAGTCCCGAGCAGGCCAGCGGTGACCCGTCGATCGATGGTCGAAGCGATCTCTACAGTCTCGGATGTGTGCTCTACGAAATGCTGACTGGCGAAACGCCGTTCACTGGTCCAACTGCGCAAGCGATCATTGCCAAACGTTTCGTCTCGCCAGTGCCAAGTGTGCGAACAACGCGTGATGTTCCAGAGCCGGTGGACGCTGCTGTAAGTCGCGCGCTTGCGCGCACGCCTGTAGATCGATTTCGCACGGCAGCGGAATTTGCGGATGCAATCAGGACGATCGTGACGGGTGGCAGTACAACAACCGGGCGCACAGAAAAGTCAGGAGCTCAATCGAAGGCAGTTGCAGTTCTTCCGTTCGCGAACATGAGCGCCGATCCGGAAAACGAATACTTCAGTGACGGCATGACTGAAGAGATCATCAACGCGCTGTCGAAGGTTCCTGGAATCCATGTCGCGTCACGCTCATCGTCCTTTGCATTCAAGGGAAAGAAGGATGTCGATGTACGCCAGGTCGGTGACAAGCTGAGCGTGACATCCGTGCTCGAAGGCAGCGTGCGCAAGATTGGCAACCGCATTCGCATTGCAGCACAGCTGGTCAACGTCGAGAACGGATATCAATTGTGGTCGGAGACGTACGATCGGCAGCTCGAAGATGTTTTCGCTGTGCAGGACGAGATATCACGATCGATCGTCGATGCACTCAAGCTCAAGCTCGGTGGCGAAACCGATCAGCTCGTCGCTCCGACAAAGAGCATCGATGCCTACACCACATATCTGAAAGCTCGCTTTCACTTCAACAAATTCACCGAGCAGGCGCTTCAAAAGGCACTCGAGCTGTTTCAGAACGCGTTGCTGCAGGATCCGTCATTCGCACGCGCGTATGCCGGCATTGCCGATGTATGGTGCGATCTTGCCGATGACTGGGTTGCGCCCGACGATGCGTATCCTCGCGCAAAAGCCGCGGCAGAGCGTGCGTTACAGAGAGATCCAGGTCTCGCGGATGCGATGATCTCGATTGGAAAAGTTCTCACGTGGCACGAATGGTCCTTTGCAGAAGGTGCGAAGAGTCTCGAGCGCGCTGTTGCCATTGCACCCAATAACTCGGAAGCACAGTGGGTGCTCGGCACTGCGCTGCCGACGATTGGAAGACTCGGCGAAGGAGTTGAAGCAGTGCGCCGAGCGGTGATACTCGATCCGTTGCGGGTCGAATACGCTGGCTGGCTGGCACGCTTTCATCTCTATGCAAAGGATTATTACTCCGCGCTCGCTACGGGAAAGGAGCTGCTCGAGATCGATGAACACTATGGTCGCGGGTTCGTCTGGATGGGCTCAGCGCATCTCGCGCTCGGCGATGCTGAGCTGGCCCTTGAATGGTTCCAGCGCGGGCAGGCACTCGAGCGTGCCGTCAGGTCTTACGACGCGATGATAGTGCGTGCTCTCGCAGCGCTCGATCGAAAGGAGGAAGCGCAGGAGATCCTTTCGCGGCTCGAGGCTGAGTCGAAGCAGCATTATGTCAGATCCGAATATCTCGCGATGGGTCACGCGGCGATGGGCGATTTCGATCGCGCGTTCGAATCATTGGAGCGAGCGTATCAGGCGCGCTCAGCGGGGATGATATATCTCCACCTCGACCCCGGGTACGAGCCGCTGCGTGGAGATCCACGTTATGCCGCTCTGGTAAAGCGGATCGGGCTGTCGTAACACGCAGTATCTCGCCGTTCGGTAACGGCGCCGCCTTCTATACTATAGAGTAGGTCTCTCGAACACTCTGATTGGCTATCTTTGATAGCTGGCCGTCAGGTTTTCTCGAGAATCAAGGAGTCGAACCACAGTGGCACCGCAATTCATCTACGTAATGAAGGATCTCCGCAAAGTCGTCCCGCCATCGCGGGAGATTCTGCGCGGAATCTGGCTTTCCTTTTATCCCGGCGCGAAGATCGGCGTCCTTGGCGCTAACGGAGCAGGAAAATCGTCGCTCCTCAAGATCATGGCTGGCGTCGATCATGATTTTCAGGGCGAGGCGTGGCCGCATGAGGGCACGCGCATCGGATATCTCTCCCAGGTTCCCGAGCTCGATCCATCTAAGGATGTTCGCGGCAACGTAGAAGAAGCAGTCGCTTCGCAGCGCGCTTTGCTCAAGCAGTTCGAAGACATCTCGATGAAGTTCGCCGAGCCGATGTCGGACGATGAGATGGAGAAGCTGCTCGAGAAGCAGGGAAGGGTTCAGGAGCAGATCGACGCGCACAATCTGTGGGAGCTCGATCGCAAGATCGAGATCGCAATGGATGCGCTGCGTCTTCCCCCTGCGGATGCAGATGTGTCGAAATTGTCGGGAGGTGAGAAGCGGCGCGTTGCGCTGTGCCGCACTCTTCTCGAGGAGCCGGACATGCTATTGCTCGACGAGCCGACAAATCATCTCGATGCAGAATCAGTTGCGTGGCTCGAGCGATATCTCGCGGAGTTTCCGGGAACCGTCGTCGCTGTTACGCACGATCGTTATTTCCTCGACAACGTTGCGAAGTGGATCCTGGAGCTCGACCGTGGATATGGCATTCCGTGGGAAGGCAATTACACGTCGTGGCTCGATCAGAAGAAGAACCGGCTGGCTACTGAAGAGAAGCAGGAGTCGGCACGCCAGCGAACTCTCGAGCGCGAGCTCGAATGGGTGCGCATGGCGCCGCGCGCGCGGCAGGCGAAATCGAAAGCGCGACTGCAGCAGTACGAGGAGCTCGCTTCGGAAAAGCAGAACGAGAAGATCGCGCAGAATGAAATCGTAATTCCTCCGGCCCCGCGACTTGGCAATGATGTCGTGATCGCAAAGGACCTTGCGAAGGCGTATGGCGACAAGGTGCTATTTGACAACCTGTCGTTCTCTTTGCCCCGCGGTGGAATTGTCGGAGTGATAGGGCCGAACGGTGCGGGTAAGACGACTCTCTTCCGGATGATTGTTGGCGAGGAGAAGCCTGATGCCGGCAGTCTAAAAGTTGGTGAGACAGTTCAGCTTGCATATGTCGATCAGGGTCGCGCGCTCGATGGCGCGAAGACTGTCTATGACGAAGTATCGGGCGGATCAGATACGATTCAGGTCGGAAAGCGCGAAATCAATACGCGTGGATATCTGTCGAGCTTCAACTTCAAGGGATCAGATCAGCAGAAGTCAGTCGATAAGCTTTCCGGCGGAGAGAGAAATCGGCTTCATCTTGCGAAGCTTCTGAAATCTGGCGGAAATCTGCTGCTTCTCGACGAGCCGACTAACGATCTCGATGTCGATACGCTGCGTGCGCTTGAAGATGCGCTGCTGGACTTCTCAGGATGCGCAGTTGTGATCTCTCACGACCGCTGGTTCCTGGATCGTATTGCGACTCACATGCTGGCGTTTGAAGGTGATTCCGAGGTTGTCTGGTTTGAAGGGAACTACCAGGCGTACATCGAGGATCTCAAGAAGCGTAAGGGCGCTGATGCGGATCAGCCGCACAGGATCAAGTACAAGGCATTGGTGAGGTCGTAGCAGGGAACGTTCAGGTCACTCGCAGCAAACCAGAAGAGGTTATGCGTGGGCGGTTAGCCGCCCGTAGTGAACGCGTCAGTTCGCATGCATATTTGCACACATGTCCAATGTGTTCCTCCTCTACATGCC
>DASUXX010000301.1:0-4586 GCA_036377755.1 Gemmatimonadaceae bacterium | reverse complement strand
TCTCAAGCCTGACCGACAAGGTTCCTGGTGGAAATCATTGCGTACCGCGTGTTCCGCAGGCGCCGAGCTTCACGACCACGGATTGCGGTACCGTGTTCGAAGCACTGAAGTGGGAGAAGCGCATGGAGACGAGCTTTACCGGATATGCGCAGTGGTGGCTGGATTCCCGCGGCTGGGGTGACCTGGTCGAGGGCACGGCGCTCGAGTGGGCAGTTCCATGGCAGGAGTTGTTTGCGAGACTCAACCAGAATGCCTACACGAATACTTCGAGAGCCGCCAAGGGCACCTACGGTCTCTAGGGCGACGTCTTGAAGTCTTCGCGGATCCTGCGCGCATGCGTTCTGAGCTTTTTGATGGGTGTGTCCACGGGGTGCTACAAGTACGTCCCCGTGGCCGCATCACCCGCGCAAGGGTCACAGCTGCTGCTGGATTTGAACGACCGGGGCCGTGTTGGCCTCGGTGGACTGATCGGACCGTCGAGCAAGGCAGTCGAAGGATTGCTGCAGCCCGGCCCCGACACAGTCTTCAATCTGAAGGTTGTATCTGTGAGTTATCTGAACGGTCAGCGGAATCAGTGGAGTGGGGAGCCTCTCTCCGTTTCTCGCGATTTCGTGCGAGATGTGAGAAGGAGGGAATTCTCGAAATCCCGTACCGCTATAACCGCTGGGACGATAGTCGGAGCAACGGTGTTGTTCATCATTACTCGCGGACTAGTCGGTAGTGGAAATCCCGGCAGCGAAGGCGGTGGCGGTGGGGAAGGCGGTCAGTCGTGACGCATCCCCAATCAGGTTTCTCGCAGTGGCTATAAAAACCATCAACGACATTTCTGGAGTCTCATCATGCGTTTCACTCGTCTCCTACTGCTCGGCCTCATTGTTGGCGCAGCTGCCTGCGACGACGACAAGGTTACGACGTCTAGCGAGGGCCCTCACTCGGATCTGCGCTTCATAAGCGCAATCGCCGATACGGGCGCAGTGGACATTTCGTTCGTCGATCAGATCGACGCGTCCAATCAGCTTGGTAAGAACCTGGCGTTCCGTGCAGGCACAGCGTACCAGCCGGTCGAGGCCAAGGCGCGTCATATCCGCGTCTTCCCGACCAGCTTGAACATCAACGCTACCTCGCAGGTTCTGCTCGACACGACGATCACCATTCCCGCAGGCCAGCGTATCACGCTCCTGCTGGTTGGCCCGACGAAGACAGCAGGCCAGCTCAAGTTCGTAATGATCGAAGACAACGCCGCGGCGCCGGCAGCCGGACAGATCAACGTCCGCGCTGTGAACGCCTCGACGGGTGCAATAAGCGGCTTCCTCGTGAACGCCGTTGGTGATGCAGTTACCGGCACGGCGACGTTCAACAACCTCGCCTCACTGGCAGCGTCGCCATACGTCGGACGCGCCACTGGTGCAGCGGCGCTTCGCTTCACCGATGTCGGAACCACCACGGTTCGCGCATCTCAGGTGGGACCGAACGCGCCGACCGCGATTCCGGGAGCTTTCCCGGGCGCCGGCATTCAGTCGGCAGGCACGAACTTCTCGGTCTATTATTTCGGAGGAGCTCGAGCGGGATCTGCGGCGCTTCAGGCGCCTGCGGCCGTCTGGTTCGTCGATCGCAACCCATGCGACGACGGCTGCACGATCTGATAGTTTTACGCTTCCATAAAACGCGCTCCCTGCTCACGCGGGGAGCGCGTTTTACTTTCAGGTGATGAAAGTCAGAAAGCGAATGTGGGCGGCCGCGGCCGGCCTTCTCGTTGTAGCCCTCGCGCTGTCGCCTACCGGGTGTTATCTGAGCCGGGGGGCATGGGAAGAAGGAAAAATTCTCGCGCGCCGGCAGCCGATATCACGACTGGTTCGCGACAGGCAGACGGATCCAATAGTGCGACGAAAGCTCGAGCTCGTTCTCGCGGCGCGGCAGTACGCAAAGGATTCGATCCACCTCGCGACGGAAGAGAGCTTCACGACATACTCGAAGCTCGATCGTGACACACTCGTGCTCGTCCTCTCCGCTGCGTACCGTGACAAGCTCGTTCCGTACACGTGGTGGTTCCCAATCGTGGGACGCGTTCCGTACAAGGGATTTTTTGATTTCGGCGAAGCCCGGGCCACTGCGAAAAAGATGTACGATGATGGATTCGATGTTGCGTTGCGTCCTTCATCAGCATTCAGCACACTCGGCTGGTTCAATGACCCGCTCACGAGCACGACCCTGGCGCTCGACAGTCTCGCCCTCGTTAACACCGTGATTCACGAGGTAACGCACAACACGTTTTACGCGCCGGGCAAAGCTGTCTTCAATGAATCGTTCGCGAATTTCGTAGGTGCACGCGGTGCTGCTGCGTTTTTTCGCTCAAGGGGGCAGATGGAGGCTGCCGAGCGCGTCGATGCCGACTGGGAAGACGACAAGGTGCTCGGCGATTTCTGGACCGGATTGTCGCGATCCCTCGACTCCGCCTACGCTGCCCATCCCGATAGCAAAGCAGCGCGAATTGCAGCGCGCGACACGATTTACGTCAGGGCGCGACAGACACTGGTCAGCGTGATCGGACCCCAGCTCCGAACCGTGAGCCCGTTCTACGTGCAGCGCGTTCCGCTCGACAACGCGTCACTTCTCGCGCGTCGTGTGTATGCAAAGGATCTCGACTTGTTCGACCAGGTCTATGCGAAGGAGGGACGCGATTTGCGCCGGACAATTACTCGTGTAATTGCGCTTGCGCGTTCGAATAAAACCGATCCGTACGCTGCCGTGCGACGCTGGCTTGGTCTTCCGCCAGAGCCAGCCTCGCCAGGGAGTTAGCCCGCGAATCTGCCGCGCAGGAGAGCACGCAGATCCAGAATTGGAGAAAGAGCAGGATCCGGAGTTTTGCGCGGCTCCGGAATTCCAACGGCGAGTCTCTCCATTCGCTCGCGCACCCCGCGATCTATGAATCGCGATAACTGATCGAGCGTGTACTCCGACCCGCGGCGCGTAGAGTACGCGTTGAGAGGATATGTCACGCTCAGATAGTTCTTCGCGCGCGTCATTGCGACATACATGAGTCGCCGCTCCTCGTCAGTCTCTTCTTCGCTGTTGAGACATCGCGCAGAAGGGAACCACCCGTCGACTGCCCAGATCACGAACACTGCTTCCCATTCCTTGCCTTTTGCGGAATGTGCGGTGCTGAGCACGAGGATGTCGTCGTCTTCGTTAGATGATCCACCGGGCAGATCCTGCGTTGCCTGCGGTGGCTCGAGTGCCAGTGCCGACAGGAAAGTAGCGCGGTCGGGATATCCTGCAGCGATCACCTGAAGCTGCTCGAGATCCGCGATGCGCGGCTCAGGCTTGTCATACTTCTCGCGAAGAATGCTGTCGTACAGCATCCTCACCCGCGCGATGTCAGCCGAGACTTTCGCTTCGTCGGCACGCACGCCTGATCGCAGCTCGTCGAGCAAGGCAACAAGTGCCTGGTGCGCGGCGCGCGCACGCGGTGGTGGCGCGTAGCGGCCGAACGCCGCTGACTCCCACGCTGCGGTTGCCATCGATTCGATTGCCGACCGCGCGGTTGCGTCACCGATGCCTGGAAGCAGGAGCAGGATGCGATACCAGCTCACTTCGTCGCGCGGATTCTCGAGAATTCTGAGGAATGCCAGAACGTCCTTCACGTGCGCAGCCTCGAGGAACTTGAGTCCGCCCCACTTTTCGAACGGAATCTTCCTGTTGGTCAGCTCGATCTCGAGATCAGCCGACATGTATCCCGCGCGGAACAGCACTGCGATTTCGCGCAGCGGAATTCCTTCTTCATGCAGCTCGAGAATCCTGTCCACGACAAATCGTGTCTGCTGCTGCTCGTCCTGTGCCGCAACGAGCCACGGTTTTTCTCCGCCGC
Source organism: Gemmatimonadaceae bacterium (assembly GCA_036377755.1). Taxonomy (GTDB): domain Bacteria; phylum Gemmatimonadota; class Gemmatimonadetes; order Gemmatimonadales; family Gemmatimonadaceae; genus UBA4720. Next base: position 721 of record DASUXX010000301.1, on the reverse strand, counting down.
CGCGCTCGGTCCAGAGATTTTTTGTGAACCTCTCGCTCGCGCGGGAGATCATCGTATTCGTGGCGTCGAGTATCTCGGGAGTGGAGCGGTAGTTCTGCTCCAGCGTTACAACCCGCGCGCCTTCGAACTGTTTCGGGAAGCCGAGTATGTTGCGGAAGTTTGCGCCGCGAAAGGAGTAGATGCTTTGCGCATCGTCACCGACAACGGTGATGTTCGAGTGCGTGCGGCACATTCCCTTGAGAATACGCGCCTGGAGAACGTTGGTGTCCTGATACTCGTCGACGAGGATGTGATCGTAGAGCCCTGAGATCTTACCTGCGAGCTCCGGCGATGCTTCGAGCATCAGCGCCCAGAAAAGCAGCAGATCGTCGTAGTCGACGAGATTGCGCTCCTGTTTTCTGCCTGTGTAATCCGCGTAGATCTTGCCGAAGTCTTCGATGTACTCGATGAACTGAGCATACTCGTCGCGAATGATGTCTTCGACGGAGATGCCCGTGTTGATGTGGCGCGAGTACACGTACTGCAGCGTTTCCTTTTTCGGAAACCGCTTCGACTTTTGAGCGTAGCCGAGCTGCGAGCGGGAGAGCTGCATCAGATCCGCGGCGTCGCTCTGGTCCATTATCGTGAAGTCGCGAGCGAGGCCTGCCGCAGGGCCGAAGCGGCGCAGCAGTCGATGAGCCGTGGCGTGGAATGTCCCGCCATGAACCTTACGACTCGCTGC
>DASUXX010000300.1:0-3839 GCA_036377755.1 Gemmatimonadaceae bacterium | reverse complement strand
TCCATCTTCTGCGACTGCAGCAGCTGCTCCTCGAGCTGCCTGAACTGCGTGGTCTCGAGAACGACCCCACCCACGCCACGCTCATTACCTGGAAGCGTTACCGGGAAGTAGCTGCCGAGGAAATGGCGCTCGCGGATGGGGTCGACCTTGTTGGTGCCGGTAAGTGGAACGTTCAGCACCGTGTTTCCGGTCTCGAGAACTTCTTCAAGAATCGGCTCAACGATCTCGACGATCTCATCACTCGCGAGATCTTCAATGCGTCTGCCGAGTGTATTTCCATCTGAAAAACCTGTCATTGCTTCGAGCGCGGGATTTACGCGCACCACTTCACGCCTGCTGTTCCACAGAATCACGCCAACTGGCGCATTGTCGAGCAGGACATTCAGCAGCGATTCAGTGAGCTCGCCCTTGCTTGCGGCGCTTGTCGCAACCACGCGCGTTTGCTCCAGCTCGCGCACTGTCTCCTGTAAGCGCGCATTCGATTCTGCGAGCTCATTCGCGTTGCGATTCGCTTCGTCAGCCTGCTCCTCGAGCTCCATCGCCTGCTCCTCCAGCTCCGCGGCCTGCTGCTGAAGATCGAGCGACTGCGATTGAAGCTGTGATTGCTGCTCGAGAAGAAGCTTTGCCTGCGTTATCGCGCGGGCACGCATCCACATCAGCACGGCGAGCAGCAGCACACCCTCGAGAATCGCCGCTCCTGTAGAAAATTTCTGGAGCGCGCCCAGGGCAGTCACTCGAGCGGCGTAGATCCGCTGCTGTCCCGCGAGGAATGAATCGAATGCTGCCCTGATGGAATCGAACAGCTCCTTGCCGGCGAGCATCTCCCGGCCGAGGTCAGCTCGCGAATCGCTGTCCGCTGCCAGTGCCGGAATTACCCAGCCGCGCTCCCACCTCACTATTGCAGAACGAATCGACCGGGCGCGATCCTGCTGCGACGCGTTTCCTCTCGAGAGGAGCAGCAGCGAATCGATCTTTGCCTTGAGCGGCGCACGCGCCGTGAGCTCGGGGACGAGTGATACGTCCTGATGTGACAGGAGATACCCGTTGATCGATGTGGCGCGATCGACCGTCAGCGCCTTGGACTCGCGCGCCAGCCGCGCGATAGTCTGGCTTTCCAGAATCAGCGCAACGCTGCGGTGATTGAGCCAGGCCAGCAGGGCAAGCGTGAGCCCGACGCCAACGACGGCGCCCATGCCGGTCCAGAAAGCCCTGTTCAGCTTTCTGAGGAATCTCTGTTGTCCTTCAGGCGTGAGACTCGTTGGCACTTCGCTTACCCGTCATTACGGTTGAACCGCGGCGCAATATCGGGCGAAAACCGGAGGCGACAATGCCGTTTCTATAACAGAAAAGTGCAAATCTGTATCACAAGTGGCGATTACACGCACTTAACTTTTTTCATGTATTACAAAACGCGCATTTTCCGAGGGGCGTTTGGTCATTTTTCGGACATTATCGTGAAACAGAAATCGCACTGGTTTGATACAAAAAAGGGTGCTCCTGTTATAAAACAGGCATTTCGCATACGCGCGTTTGCTATATGTTCATGTCAATCAACTCATGCTTAGACATCATCCCTACTTCGAGCTTCTGGGCACACTGGACGAAAAAGACCCGGTGTGGACCTCGACCCTGGCCGGCCTGAGCGTCCTTCAGCTCATCGACGCTGCCAGAGAAGACAAGTCGATCATCGACTCCGACTGGACAGGCATGCGTGCCGTGTCCGACCAGGTGAGCTCGATACGGGAGGGCAATCCGCTGCGCCGCCCCCTGGTAAGGATTCTCGATGAGCTGCGCGGCGGCCCCGCGTGGTCTGTCATCAACCTTCAGCTCTTTGCATACGGCCGCGCACTCGACCTCGAAGGTTCGTGGAGCCTCGCGGTAGACGTGTTCGATTCAGTCGCCGATCTCGCGCGCGCCGAGAAGGATCATGAGCTCGCGATCAACGCGACGACTGCGCTCGGCGGTGCGGCGCGAAGATCGGGAGACTGGGATCGCTCAGCCGAAGGTTACGCCGAAGCCGCGTATCTCGCGGATGCACTCGGCGACAAATCTTCAGGACTTACGGTAAGGGTGGGCAACGCTAACACTCAGATCGCGCGTGGCAATCTTCCCGCAGCGCAAGTGATCATCGATGAAGTGATTCGTGAAGCTTCATTGCCCGGTCTCGAAGGCGTGCTCGGGCTTGCACACCACGCTGCTGCGACGATTGCATTTCTTCAGGCGAGGTACCCTGAAGCAGTGACACTCGGGTACAAGGCTCTGAAAACGGCGACCAATCCAACGGCACGTGACAACATCATGGCGGACATGGCGGGCGCGTTCTTCATGATGGGCAAGCGTGAGGCTGCGCGCGACGTGTACCTGATCACCTCGATTACCTCACGCTACCAGTGGGTGAGGTGGCAGGCGATGATCAACCTCATGGAGCTCGCCTCGTACGACGGGAATGAGAAAGTATTCGAGGATTACGGGCGCGAGCTGCGTTACGCCGCGCTCGACCCGCGGCTCAGGTCGTACTTCCTTCTATTATATGGCGAAGGAGCAATGCGCCTTGGCCGGCATGACGACGGCTTGCGATCGATCGCAGAAGCCCGCGATTTCGCGACCACCCACAAGATCTACCAGGTGGCGCACGACGCCGGCGAGGCGCTCGCCGCCGGGGAGAGGACAGCGCGTGCCGCGGAAGCCGCGAAGGCCTGGTCCGACGGGCCGGTCAGCGACGATGTGGCTCACGTGATGAGCGAGCTGAGCCAGCTTCGCGAGCGCGCACTGATGTCCTCTCACAGCGAGGATTGGCGGCAGGACGCCTGATCAGGTTCCTTCGCAGGTTCCGCCGTTTCCAACAACCGGGCACCATCCTGCGGTCTTCTGGTTCTGCTGAGTCGGTCCGGTGACGTCTGCGCACGCAGCGGTGCTTCCGATGATGCCGGCGATTGTGGCGAGCGCGAGGATTCTCTTGAGCGACATTGGGGCCTCTGTTGGTTGGGTTGGGGAGGGTTTGTATCTCGCAACCTAGAGGCATTTTTATTATTGAAAATGTCACTTTTGTTACAGGAGATGCTGTTTTTATACAAGAAAGTGCAGGTTTTGTAACAAACTCTCTTACACTTTCTGCCGGGGAGTGCAAAATTGAGCCGATGCCCGGGAAATCCGACACTTGAGCATCGCCGTCTTCCTGCCGCCACAGCTTCTCACGCATGTGCGGCATGTTTTTGCCAGGGAGCCGGAGTTCCTCGTTGCAGGATCGTGGAAGGAGCTCGAGGAGATCATCCGGCGTGAGCCCGTCGACGTCGTCATCGCAGACCCGGCTGCTGATGGTGTAGTCGATATCGATGCGGTCGCGAGCCTTCTTCAGCGGTATCCGTCACTTCCGTTTGTCGGGTACGTGATGCTCACCCCTGTTGCGTTCGGTGCGATCGCGCAGCTCGCACGGCGCGGACTCGATCACGTTGTGCTGCACAAGTTTGGAGACTCGCGTGAGCGCCTGTCCCAGACCATCGCCCGTGTTCGCACAAATCCGCAGTCGCAGAAGATCATGTCACTGCTGGGGCCGGTGCTTCGCGCTGTTCCGCTCAATCTCGCCCGCGCCGTGCACGACATGTTCGACTCTCCGCACCGCTATACAAGCGTGCTCGATCTCGCGACAAAGGCGGGTCTCCCATCGGTGAGCGTTTACCGCTACCTCGACAATGTTCAGCTTGGGTCGGCAAAGAAGCTGCTGGTTGGAGCGCGGTTGAGCCGTGGCATCACGTACCTCAAGGATCCCGGGTATTCCGTCCGCGAAGTGGCAACCAAGCTCGGCTACAATCATCCGCGAATTTTCACTGCGCACGTGCTCG
>DASUXX010000299.1:0-3794 GCA_036377755.1 Gemmatimonadaceae bacterium | reverse complement strand
ACCTTGATTCCATCGCCGACTTCGTGCGGTGACTCGATTACTTCGGCGTTCATCGATTTGAGATTCGCAAATGCATCGTCGATGTTTGCGACTCCCCACCATGCAACGGAGCCGCCGGGCCCGACGTCCTTGGCATTGGGATCGAGTCCGAGCTCATATCCGCCGACGTTGAAGCCGACATAGAACGGCATGTCAAAGTAAGGCTCGACGCCAAGGAGATTCGAATACCATTCCTTTGCCTTTGCGAGATCGGGAGCGGCATAGATCACGGTCCTGAGGCCGAGTATGAACTTTGGTCGGGTCATGTGGTTGGCTGATGTTGAGCGGGAGGACAAATATTGCAGTACTTATATGTCACTCGCCAACGGGAGAGCTCAACTTGTTCCTGATCTTTATCGGTGTTGGACTGCTCGCAGGAGTACTGTCGGGCCTGTTTGGAATTGGTGGCGGAGTGGTGATCGTTCCGTCGCTGATCATTCTCGCCGGCTTCGTTCCAATCAAGGCAACGGGAACGTCACTTGGCGCATTGCTTCTTCCTGTTGGCGCGCTTGGAGCGATCGAGTATTACCGGAAGGGCAATCTCGACATCCGCGCATCGCTGCTGATTGCGCTCGGCTTGTTCCTCGGCGCATGGGTTGGAGCGAAGATCGCGATGCACCTTACACCGGTTCAGCTCAAGAGAGCGTTCGCGATCTTTCTCGTCGTAATTGCGGCGAGAATGTGGACTACATAATCGGTTTAACGACGCGGCGCTCACGCGCGCTCGTAGCCTGTAGCAGCTCTAGCGCCTTGCCCTTAGCGTGCTAAAACGGAACTGCGCCCTTAGCTATTCGCTGCTATTAGCTAACGGCGCCCTTCTGTTTTAGCACGCTAAGGGCAAGGCGCTAGAGCTGCTACGGGCTACGAGCGCGCGTGAGCGCCGCGTCGTTAGTAGTTGGCTCAAAGAGAGGCGCGCGTCATTATGAGCATCCTTCAACGAACTCGACTTCCGGCTCCCGTCCTGCACGGTATCGAGTCACCTTCGATCCATCAGTCTCGAACACGATTCGGTTCTCGCCACCTGATGGAGGTGTGACAACGAGATAATGACCTGATGTGTACTTGTGCGGCATGACCTTCACGCGGTCGCCGTACAACGATTTGATGCGAGATTCGCTGTCGCCGATTTTCGCGCCCTCGACCGTCGCAGTGTTTCCCTCGGTGATGTCGACACGGGCGACTTCGCCTTTGATGATCATGAGAGAGACGCCCTTGTGCCCAGTCTTTGGACGAACGTATGCGCATTCGTCGAGCTTGTCAGGAATGCTGTATTGATCGCGTGATACGATCTTCAGCTCGTCGACGCTCATTCCTGCGCGGATCGTTCCCATTCCGGAGTATGTGACTTCCCATTCTCCAGCGGGGCGCTCGTCAGTCGATGGAGCAGACGGCGCAGGTGCAGTCACCGAATCTCCTTCAGGTGCAATCACCTGGCTCTGGCCGATGATGCTGTCCATTCGTGCGCGCGCTGCGACTGCACTGTCTTCAGCGGTCTGCGGCTTGTCCGAACACGCTGCCGACAATGCAAGTAGAGTGATGGAAAGAAATCTTTTTGTCATCCGGTTGCTCCGTGCGATCGGAATACGAAATAAACGGCAGCAACGATGCACAATCCGGCCCATAGAAAATCGAGACGCGGCTGCTGCTTCATGTAGAGAATCGCAAACGGGATGAACACGAGCAGCGTGATTGCTTCCTGCATGATCTTGAGCTGCCCAAGACTCAGCGCCGTATATCCGATGCGATTTGCAGGAACCTGAAGCAGGTATTCGAACAGCGCGATTCCCCAGCTCACGAGCGCGGCGATGTACCATTTGCGATCGTTGAGTGTGCGGAGATGACCGTACCATGCGAACGTCATGAAAATGTTGGAGAGGACCAGAAGGCCGGCGGTCCGAAATACTACTGGCAAGGTATCAGGCTCGGTGTTGGCGACGGCAGTAAAATGAGCAGACAGATCTCTTCGTGTACAACCTCGCTGCGCTGCAGCAGCTCAGGCCGAAGGTCTATCTGGATCTCGAGAGCATTGCGACGCGGCTCGCAGAATCAGTGAGTACTCCCACGCCCCCTGCCCGCCAGAACCCACCCGGGGTTCAGCGAAGAATTATTTCGCGTGGGATCGAGTAGCCATTGGCAAACGGTCCCGCGGACGACAGTGATTTCCGTTTTCGTCGACAGGCTGAAAATCAGGTGGACCCAATCACTGCCGTCCTCTAATGCTTGTCTACCGTGTAATTACGAATGTGACTGGGGACGAGACGACTTCAACCGGACTGTCTCCCGGAATGAGGGTCACCGCGCGAATACGGTATGTGCCTGGCGTTGCCAACGTCCCGCTCCCGTTCCGAAGATCCCAAGACCGAGTGATTCGAATGCTCGCGCCGGGCTGGACTGTTTTTGGCCTATATTCGGCAGTGGTCACAGGTCCTGGCAAAGAATAAAACTGGACTCCGGTTTCTTCTCGGAGAATATCAGTCTGGACCTCATAGCCTCCCGACTCCAAGACCAAGGCTTTTTCACCGACATTGGTGAGCGTTACGTCCACTGGCAAAAAATCACCTTGCTTGACTTCGGAAGGGACCGTCACGCTGAGATCTGCCGCGACCGCGTCTGTGCCTGCAAGAGACTTTTCCTGCGCGCGGCAGCCGACAATCACCAGTAATGCAGCAACAAATCTGACTCTCATACTTCCCCCCGCGAATTGTGAGATCAACTAAAACAACGTAGAAACTGCCTCGTCTGGAATGCCGAGCTCTTGGCGAATTGCCCACCAGGCACTCATGTACATTGCATTCCCAGGATAACTATCGTCTTTGTAACCAAGCGCGGGGCACTGTCACGTCGGCAGTGGGGATTCGCAGATTCGAGACGCGCTAGCAACAAATCATTTCGACAAATCGAAGATTCGCGTTTAGTGAGGTTTCGCAATGCCTGTTCTATAACAAGAGATGTCGTTTTTGTATCAAAGTGTCCGATAGCAGACACTTCTAGGGCCCAAAAGGCCTCGACTCTGCATTACGACACCGTCGCTCACATTCGCCGCCACTGCGGCGTTGAAGATGCTCCGGGATTCGCACCGCCACTGTTCATTTTCATGGAATGGGGTTTGGCCGAAACCGCCTTAACGCAGTTCGAGAGAGTCCAAACAGCGATCGGCACCATCGACTTCTTGTATTCGGTGTTTGTTCGGGATACACTATATGATGTGTCCTCCGCCGCCCTCCTTCGCTCGCTGCTCGAGCAGCGATTTCCGGATGCAACCCCGGTCACCCATCGGACGGCGGAGCCGGTTGCGACTGGAATCGTCCCGCTCGATTCGATCCTTCCGAATGGAGGGCTCCCCCGGGGACGATTGTCCGTCTGGCTTCCGCAGGGTGGAGCAACGGCGATCCTGAGAGCGGCCTGCCAGACCGTTGCATCGAGTGGAGAGAGAGCCGCCTGGATCGATGGGCTCGGCACTATCGCCGGCGAATTCTGGCAGGAGGGGCCGATCCTGGTGCGGCCGGCTAATCGCAAGAATTCACTGCGCGCCGCCGAAGAGCTCCTGCGGTGCGGAGGATTCTCGCTCATCGTTCTCTCAGGCTCGGAGCCTCAGGGAACGGAGATGGTGCGGCTGTCGCGGGCTTCGCGCGAGGGAGGATCCGCATTCGTTGCTCTGACGTCGCATACGTCGATGGCAAGCATCCGCCTCGTCTCGAAAATTTTTCCCAACAGCTACTCGTGGCGCCGCTCAGCGTTCGGCGAGCCCGCCGATG
>DASUXX010000298.1:0-3333 GCA_036377755.1 Gemmatimonadaceae bacterium | reverse complement strand
GAAACCGGAGTGCGGCTCGTAACGGCGCGGACGACACTCGCATCGGTGAATGATGACGGGAAGCTCATCTCTTTGCCGGACGATATACGGAGGTCACTTGAATCGGCTTGCTCCTAGAGTTGCGGCGTTAGCTGCGGTCTGCATCGTATCGGCAAAGGAGCTGACCGCCCAGTCATCGTCGCCCTCGCAGTCAGACACGCGGTTGTATGCGAGACTCATGGCAATGACCGACTCGAGAACGTACGACAAGCCCCTTCTCGACAGCGCGCTCGGGTCGTCATGGAAGCCGCTGCGATCTGCTGCGGCCCTTGCGACAGGGCAGGTAGGTCGCGCGCATGGATTGCCGGGCTTGTCCACGCTTACCGGTCTGCTTCGCGATAGAGACTCTGATGTTGCAGCAAATGCGGCGTATGCGCTTGGATTGCTGCACGATTCCGCAGCCGTATCGTCACTAGTTAGCGCTCTCAGTGCAGCACCAGTCGTCGCCCGCGAAGCCGCATGGTCTCTCGGAGAAATTGGAGCGCCTGCAACTTCTGCAATCACTGAGGCGCTTTTAGGAAAGCCGGCTGATGACGCGCTCGCAATTCAGCTGCTTCTCGCTTCGGCAAAGCTGCGACCGGTTCCAGTTGCGTCGATCCGGCCGTATCTCGCGATGGCTGACAGGCCCTCAGTGAGATGGGCAGCTGCGTACGCGATCGCGCGTACGCGGGCAGCTGCTGGAATACGCGACCTCATCGCACTCGCAAATACTCCTTCGATGAATGTGCGGCCAGCGCCCGCTGAGGTGCGGATAGATCCGGTCATTCCGACTGCAGATGCCTATGTCAATCCACCGGTAGCACTTCAGCGGACCAAGGCAGAAATCGCACGCGCTCTTACAAAGCAGGCTGCGGGAGACTCACTCGCTGATTCAGCGTTCGTAGTTCTTACGCGCCTCGCCGGCGATCTGCATCCGCACGTGCGGATCAATGCTGTCCGCTCGCTCGCAAGTTACGGCGAGAAAGGCAAAGCGGCGGTGATTGCAGCAGCAGGCGATCGCGATGCAAACGTGCGCATTACTGCAGCGCAGTCACTTGGCACTGTGCTCGACTCAACCGTGAGTGCGTGGATGCCGCTCTGGCAGCGCGACACTGCGCTCATGTACCGCTCGAGTCTTCTCGCTTCGGCAATTCAATCCGGAGCGCGGCTCCCGGCGGTGACCAGCTGGAGATCCCATAACGACTGGCATTACAGGGCAGCGGCCCTCAATGCCGCAGGTGGCTCGCGCGACACGACATTTGCACGCGCGGCAGCCCAGGCGATGCTCAACGATGATGATGGACGCGTCAGGGCGGCGGCGTATGGAATTCTTGCGGGCAATGACACTGCTGCGCCTCCGGCATCCATTCATGCTGCGCTGATTCGCGGACTCAGCGACCGCGATTTCTATGCGCGCGCAACAGTGATCGGTGCGCTCTCATCACATCCAGATGCGAAGGATGCGCAGGCGGTGCTCGCCAGTTACGTGAAATCGCTTGCCGATTCAGGGAACGACGCGCGAATTGCTGGAATCAGTTATCTCGCCTCTGCATGGAAGAAGGACAGCGCAAACTTTTCGGCTGATCTCAAGCGCCAGTTAACAGTCCTCAAACCGTCCGACGATCCCCTCGTTCGCGCGCAGGCAGAAAGCGTCTCTGTTTTCAAGTCGTGGCCATCGACGTCGGGAAACCTGCGGCCGCTTTCGTGGTATCAGGATCTGGTTCGCACTTACGTTGTGCCTGCGCTAAATGGCAGGACGCAGCGTGCAACGATTCGCACACGGCGTGGCGACATCGAGCTGGAGCTCTTCGGAGCTGACGCTCCCATCACTGTCCGGAATTTCATGAATCTCGCTCGCACCGGATATTATCGTGGCACCGGATTTCATCGTGTCGTTCCAAACTTTGTTGCGCAGGATGGAGACCCGCGCGATGACGGCAACGGCGGTCCCGGCTATGCCATCCGGGATGAGATGAATCGTCGGCGGTACATCCGTGGAGCACTGGGCATGGCTCTGTCAGGTCCCGATACCGGCGGCAGCCAGTATTTCATTACACACTCGCCGCAGCCACATCTCGATGGTCACTACACAGTGTTCGGAAGAGTGCTGAAAGGTTACGACGCGCTCGACTCGATCGTGCAGGGCGACCGTATTCTTTCCATCACAGTCAAGTGAGAAATGTTTTAGCGATCGTCGCTGCATCAGTTGCAGTTGCGGGCTGTGCGCCACGCGCAAAGCCGCTGTCTGGGACTCTCGCACCCGAGCGAAAGCTGCCGGGCATCGAGATTCCCGCAGGCCACCGTCGAATTGTTTTTCGCTGGGACTATGAAGAGAACGCCTTGCTCGCGCGTGGTGAAGGCGCAGCGCGAATCGCATCACCTGACAGCGCGCGCGTCGATCTCTTTCTCAACGGTGGATTAGCTGTCGGACGCGCAATTCTCATCGGCAATACGATTCGCGCGACAAATCAGGCGCAGGTGGAGCGATTTCTTCCGCCGCCGCCCATGATGTGGGCCGCCCTCGGCCGGCTTGCTATTCCAGCTCTTCCCGATACCGTAATCACAATGGAAGGGGAAAGTCTTCATGCGGATATTGGACGTCCGGTAGCGTGGAGAGTGACCATCACGGGCAACCGTATAATGCAGCTTGCGCGAATTAACGGCGGCCGTATTGTGGAAGTGGTGACGCGCGACATGGGTGGGCGTCTTTTATATGAGGTTCCGGGCCGCCGGAAGCTGTGGCTTGGAATAACTCGCGATGAGGAGGTACCGGCGTTCGATGCGTCGATTTGGGGCCCTTAGCATTCTCATACTGGGGCTTAGTGCCTGCATGCCTTACGGCTTTGCCGGGGGCGGCCTGCCTTCGCACATCCGCACGGTAGCTGTGCTGCCGTTCGAGAACCTGACTTCGTCATCCGAAGTTCCGCAGGAGCTCGTGACGAGACTCCGCGCCGAGCTGAGAGACCGTCTTGGGCTCCGTGAAGCTGCCGAGTCGCGCGCAAGCGCACTCGTGAGAGGAACCATACAGCGATACGAAGCCGACATTCCAATCGGATACACCGCTGACAACAAGAGTCAGACGAGCGCCCGCAGACAGCTCCAGATCTCGGTCGATATAGAGATGATCGATCAGGTCACCGGAAAAACCCTTTGGTCCCAGAAGGGACTGATGCGCGAAGGTCAGTACGAAGAGCGCGGCGAGGCAACGGGGCGGCGCCAGGCGATCGATCGCATCGTGAACGATGTGATTCAGGGAGCGCAGTCGCAGTGGTGATTCCCGCAAGGCGGCGCGGTGCAAGCAGGCTTGGATGTCTG
>DASUXX010000297.1:0-2108 GCA_036377755.1 Gemmatimonadaceae bacterium | reverse complement strand
AATCGATCGGTATTCCACCTGTAAATCGATTGGGGTCGTAGCTTGGATTACTGTAGAGCGCGAGCACGCCACCGCTCTTTGGATCGAGTGCGATGACACCGCCCTGCAGCGAATCGCCGAACACGCTCGCTGCGAATCTCTGCAGATCGAGATCGATATTGGTCTTTAACGGCTTTGCTGCTACCGGAATCTTGTCCGGTCGCTGACCGACACCGCGAACAGGACGCCCGCGTGCGTCGACCAGGTCGTAGCGCTCGCCTTCGTCACCGTGAAGAACCGATTCGTACTGTCTCTCGAGACCACCCTTTCCAATGAGCTGGCCTGGCTTGTAACCCTCGTACTTGGGATCACTCAGCTCACCTTCAGTGATTTCACCCGTATATCCGACAAACGATGCCACGACAGGTCCGTCCGGATAAAACCGCTTTGGTACCGATTGAATAATCAGCCGCGGATAGTCGAGACGATGTTCCTCGAGAACCGAGACGACGTCGATCGACGCATCAGGAATGATTACGGCAGGGCGGGTCGGCGCCCGACGGAATCGACGCAACGCAAGGTTGATGTCGTTCGGCGTGAGCTGCAGCACAGGCTGCAGTTTTACCAGCGAGGCCTTCAGTGAATCTTCATTCTGCGCCGTCATCGACACTGAATACGCGGGAAGATTCTCCGCGATGATCTGACCCTTGCGGTCGTAGATGATTCCGCGAGGCGCAGGCAGCGGAATCGCTCGCAGGCGATTCTCTTCAGACGCTCTCTTATAAGAAGCTGTTTGAAGTACCTGCGCCTTGAAAAACGCGCTCAGGAGCAGAAAGAATCCGGCGACAAGAGCGTATGAGCTCAGGCGCGTTCTGCGTGCAATGTCATTCGGATGAAAACTCATATCTTGGCCGGCTCCAGCAGCGGCCGCATCAGGAACAACAGGATGACTCCGGCAACCGCGGTTGCTGCTGCCGAGAGCGGTGACCACAGGAGAAGCTGTTGTACAAGCTCGATCCCCAGCAGCCGATGCTCAACAATGAAGTATATGATGTCGAACACCCATTTGCCGAGGAAAAAGAAGAACGCGTTGAGCGCGATGTTGTCGGCAAAGAAAACGGCCTTGAGCCACGATGCGAGATAGCCGACGATAGTCATTGCGACCGCGCCTGCCCCGAGCGCATCCGGCGTCAGTGAATCCGACACGATGCCAAGCGCCAGTCCGATAAGGGCGCCCACGGCGGGCCGTACTCTGATCGCCGCAAGCAGCAGCGCGAGGATCAAAAAGTCCATCGGCGCCCGCCAGCCGAGCAGCGGGCGGAGCGTGTAGTGCAGGAGCACGAGGATCAGGAAAGTCGCAATCGCTCGTGCGATACTGCCAAGGCTCATCAGAATCCTCGCGTGGGAGTGCGAGGAGCAATCGAGTCGCGCCGCGCGGCAGAGTCGCGTCTCGCCGAATCCCGCCTCGCTGCGGCGCGTCTCGCAGCTTCACGCCGCGCAGCCGCCGCAGCAGCGGCGGCAGAATCGGCCGGCGGTGCTACAATCGGCGCTCGCGTCATGGTGTCAGGCATCAGCTCAGGAGGAAGTCCTCCAGGAATCTGTCCCGATGCGGTAGAATCGCGACGAGTTGTGTCGAGAGCCGCTCTTCGCGCAGCAGCTTCCGCAATTGCAGCGGCACGCGCAGCGGAATCACCCGCGACGACGATTCGCTGAGCTGCAGCTTCCGCTGCGGCAACACTGCTCCACACGTTCTCGAAGCCTTTCGACACCCGCGCTGATTTCAGGATCATTACCGCACCGACGTCCGCAGGAGATACCACAGGCTTGAGAAGATACGTTCTCGCCCACGCTTCGGCCGCGCTGCGAACTTCAGAGATCACAGTGCCGATGGGAATTCCGCGCGGCCATACCCCGCCAAGACCCGATGTGACGATCAATTGTCCGGGCTTGAGCTGGCTTCTGAAAGGAATCCCGCGCAGCTCCATGAGATATCCTGTGGTCGCACTGGCTTCATGCGCCTGCACAATACCAAATGCGGTCCCATCCTCCGACATCGCGCTCACGCGGAAATCCGGGTGAGTCCAGATCATCGCTTCGCTCATTGTCGGATCGACTGTCGTCACTGTTCC
>DASUXX010000296.1:0-2565 GCA_036377755.1 Gemmatimonadaceae bacterium | reverse complement strand
GTTCGCGGAAGCAATTGAAGCGGGTGGACTCGGAACGATCCGGTCCAGCACTTTGGCCGATGACAGAACTCCCGGCACTCCACCCCCTGGATGAGTGCCGGCGCCCACGAAGTAGAGTCCATCCACTTCAGGCGCGCGGTTGTGATACCTGAAATACGCTGACTGTGTAAGTATGGGCTCCGGCCCAAAGGCAGCTCCATCGACTGATCGCAGATCGCGCTCGAAATCCTGCGGCGTCAAAAAGAATGGGTCGACGATGTTCGCGCCGATCGACGGCAGCAGCCTCCTTTCGAGGCTGGAGAGAATTCGCTCGAAGTATCTGCTGCTCTCACTCTCCCAGTTCACGCCGCTTCGATTGTTCGGTACGGGCGAGAGCACATAAAACGTTTCACAACCTGGCGGCGCCAAAGACGCGTCAGTACGCGTTGGCGCATGCAGATACAGCGAGAAATCATCTGCAAGCTTCTGCCGCGTGAACACATCGTCGAGCAGACCGCGATACCGCGGGCCGAGCAGTATCGTATGATGCGCGAGGTCGGGATAAGTTCGCCGGGCACCGAAGTAGGCAACGAACAGACTCATCGATTGCCGGTCGGGCCGTGGAAGCGCAGCGTGCTTCACATCACCAAGCATGTGCCGGTAGACATACGATGGATCCGCATTGCTGACGACAATATCCGCAGGGACATACGTACCCCCTGCGGACACGCCTCGCACCCGACCATCACGCACGTCGATTCTATCGACAGGAGAGCTCAAGAGAATCTCGACTCCGAGCTCCTCGAGCAAACGGCACAGGGCCGACACTATGGACGTCGTGCCGCCGAGCGCGAAGTGCACACCCCACTTTCGTTCGAGCCAGTGGATCAGGAGATAGATCGACGTCGTCGAGAATGGGTTTCCCCCGACAAGAAGCGGCTCGAAAGTGAACAGCTGCCTGAGCCGGTCATCTTTTATGTATCGGGAGACCAGTCCGTAGACAGTTCTATAGCTCTCGAGTCGCGTCATTGCAGGCAGAACTCGCAGCATATCGCTGAAAGAGCTGAACGGCCGGTCAGCGAGCTGCGTAAATCCAACATCGAATATCCGCTCAGCATGACGCGCCAGCTTCCGGTAGCCGTCGACATCGCGCGGATTGAACTGCTCGATCTGAGCGAGCAGACGCTCCTCGTCTCCGACGTAGTCGAACTGCGATCCGTCATGGAACATCACGCGATAGAACGGATCGACCGGAACCAGTGACACGTAGTCGCGCATGTCCCGGCCGGCCAGCGCAAACAGCTCTTCGATGAGATGAGGCGCAGTAATCACAGTCGGACCTGCATCGAACGTGAAGCCGTGCTTTCGGAATACGCGCGCACGTCCTCCCGGTTGATCGAGCGCCTCGACCACTTTCACGTCATACCCTTTTACTCGGAGGCGCACTGCGGCAGCAAGACCGCCAAACCCGGATCCGATTACGACTGCGCGATTGCGCTTCATGCGAGCTTCCTCGTGTCGCGTGACCGCAGCAGCGTGCGCAGCTCGTCGAAATCGGTGAGGATGGCGATTCCCTGCTGGTCGATATCGAGGCTTTCAGCGCCGGCGCCACCGACTATCAGCATCACTCTCTTTGGAAGAAGCGAACGAAGCCGCTTTATCTCCTTTCGCGCCGACTCCCTGTCACGGACATAGACAAGGCTGAGCGCTACTGCACTCGCGCCCGTGAGCTTTGCACCCATCGCGATGTCTTCCGCAGGCAGATCGGGTCCAACGTAGGCTGCACGCCACCGCTCCTCAGATGCAGTAATCGCAGCCAGCATTGCTCCAAGCTCATGCCGGTGATTGGCCGGCGTGGTGCAGACGACGACGGGCGCCCCATCCTCGACAGGAACACTGTCGATCATCCATGCGAGCACGCGACGCAGATTCACGGAGAGTATGTGTTCATGAACTGGACAGATCGCTTCATCTGCCCATAGCTGGCCCACTCTCGTCAGGAGAGGAGTGACCACATCGCGCATGAACTCGCGTGACTTGAGTGCAACCACGGCGCGCATGAGAGTGGAATGAACGCGCGGCCCGTCCAGTGACTGCACCGCCTCGATAGTCGCCGCAAGAAATTTCCCGGCCTCCGTCTGCTCCGTTTGAACAGCGGCGATTCCACTCTCTATCGCATCTTCACGGAGAAGCTCGACGAGCTTGTTGCCCGAAAGCTTTGCGATCTGACCGATTGGATGACCCTGCTCAGTCAGCTTGCGCAGGAGCTGAAGGCGGAGCACGTCATCGTGCGTGTAGAGCCTCAGGCCTCCATCAGTGCGCTTTGGAACAACGACTCCGTAACGCCTCTCCCACGCGCGAAGCACATGTGCGGAGAGGCCGGTGCGCCTGACGACTGCGCCGATCGAGATGCGTGCTGCGGTGGAGGATTCCGGTGCCATAAGGGTGTCTAAGGTTGTCTAACTATTGTCAAAGTAATCTTTGGACAGAATGTTGACAAGCCATGAACAGCCGGGTAGCCTGATTCATGGGCTTAATCCTTCTGTTCGCGTTCACCGCAGTCAGTGTCGCCGGCTTTGCCACATT
>DASUXX010000295.1:0-4882 GCA_036377755.1 Gemmatimonadaceae bacterium | reverse complement strand
TGCACCGGAGACGTTATAGTAGTTCGCCCAGCGGTTGTTGGCACCGAAGAGTGACGAACCATCACGACGACCGACGAGCTGGAGGAGATAACGATCGTCGAAGTTGAAGTTCTGGACGACGTTACCGTTGATTGTGCGAATGTTCTGGATCGTCGAGTTCGCATTGAGCGTCGTCGGGTCAGCGCCCTGAAGATCAGGAACTGATGCGACCTTGAGCGCGCTCGAGGTGGTCGCGAACGTGTTGTTGCGCTCCTCCTCATACTGGTACGTTCCGCGAGTTGCGGAGTGGAGCTTGCCAAGCGAGAACGTGGCGAGTGCCGAAGCCTGCGAGTTCGAAGCCTGGTTGTTGTTCTGCGTCAGCGCGAGCGATCCCGAAGTCTCGTTCTCGACGACGGTGTTGCTGCCGACGAGTCCGCGATCGACGAAGTTGTTGACGCGCTGGTTGAGGCGATCCGTGCCATAGCTGCCGTCGAACGTCAGCCAGCCGAACGGACGATAACGGGCCGAGAACGAGCCGATGATGCGCTCGCGGCGGTCGTTATAGCTGCGCTGGAAGAGGTCGAGAAGCGGGTTGCCACGGGCCGTTCCACCTGCCGCAGCGGCCGGAAGAACGTTCGCGTACTTGGTTCCGCAGGCTTCCTTGGTGGGTGCAGAACGATCGCATGCAGCGGTCGCATTCGGGTAAAGAAGATCGACGTCCGGCGGCGACTGGAGAAGCGCGAAGAAAGCGCCCGTTCCAGAAACGCTGGGCGGCTGATCGTTGAACGACAGTCCGTACGTAAGGGCTGCCGAAACGTCTGCCTTGGTGCCAAGTCCCTGATCGAGGTTCAAGCGGATATTCTGACGACGGAATCCATTCAGGAGAGGAAGAATTCCGCGATCTGTATCGCGGCTGAACGACGTCGAGAAGTTGGTGTTCTCGCGGCGCATTGCGATCTGCGCATAGTTCGTCACGTTGCGGTTGTCGCGCAGGTTATCCTTGAGCTGGTCGCGCCACGTGCCTGCCGGGAACGGGTTGTCGATGTAGTGATCGGTATCGACGACGCGCTGGCCTGCAGATGTAAGCAGGAACGAACCATCGGAGTTCAGCTTGAACGGGTGCGTCTGCAGCATCGGAACGTAGTTCTCGACGGTGCTGGTTCCGAACTCGTTACGGGTGAGGAAAGTCACCTTGCCTTCTGGTGAATCCTTACCGCGCTTGGTGGTGACGTTGATGACGCCCGATGCAGCGGCAGATCCATATGCCGATGCCGATGCGCCACCCTTGAGGACTTCGATCGACTCGATGTCGTTACCGTTGATGTCGGCGAGTCCATTCTTGGAGACTACGCCGTCGATGATGACGAGCGGATCCTGTTCACCGACGCCGAGAGTAGTCGACGTGCGGACGCGGATCGCGGGGCTCGAGCCTGGGAGTCCCTGAGTGAAAGAGACGCGGACGCCGGAAACCTTTCCAGCGAGCGCGGTTGCCGGCGAGATCGCCGGAACTTCCTTGAGCTGCGCCTCGTTGACCTTTCCGACCGAGATCGTAAGGTTCTTCGCGGAAGTTGCTTCAGCGACACCGGTGACGACGACGTCCTCGATGCGGCTGGCTTCCTGAGCGAGCTCGAAGTTCTGGGTCTGCGTGCCGTTGGTGATGGTGACATTGCGGCTGACCGGAGCGAATCCGATGCGGCGCGCGGTCACGACGACTTCACGTCCGACCGAGTTGGTCGGCAGGGTGATGGTGTAGGTTCCATCAGACCTGGTGTTCGCGCCGACGCCCAATCCAAGCGACGGGACGACGACGTTCGCGCCGGGGATTCCGTTCCCCGCCGCGTCAGTGACCTTACCGCTGATCACAGCCTGAGCCTGTGCGCTCGATGCAGTCGCGAACGACGCAACGAGAACAAGCGCAGCCGAGAGCAGCCGTCTGGCTCGGTTAAAACTGATCATGAAAACCTCAAGTTCGGAAATTGTGGTCGGCTCAGTCCGTACAATTGCGGAGAGGCCGATGTGAAACCGGTACTTCTTTGTTGCGGTTTCGCCTGCCACTTGAAACCCGAGCTCGTTCCCGGCGTAGTCACAGGAAGAGTGGAGTGAATGCAGGCGCCGAACTCATCAATGACTTATTTCTGCCATGGCATCCCTCCGCTGGGGGTTCGTACTCCCGCCACCCGCCTTCCGCGGGTGCGGCTGATCGTCGCCGGTAAGGATGCGACTAAAGGCCCGCGTCTCTGAGCCAACGGGCAGTGTTCCGCACATCTTCACCAGCTATATATCTCAAAGGGTCGCTGACCCCGTAAATACGAATGAAACCCGTCGCGGCGCCTGAAAGCGCGATGCTAGGGTTGTGTCAGCAAAATGTAGAGACGGGTGCAGGCAGATTCAAGGTCGTGAGAACTCGCCTTACAACTGTTACAAACAGTGTAAGTCGAATCGCCGTTTATGATTAGCTTCGCTACTGCTTGGTTTCGATCGCTATCGCACCACCCATGAGGCCTCTTCCGTACTTGGTTTGAGCCTCCCATGTGCGATACAACCTGATAGTCTCGATCTGAGCAGCAGGGATTGTCCGCAGTGACGCGAGCGGACCGTATGCCTGGTCATCGACAAACACGACAGGATCAGGCGACGACGTGTTGTTCATGCTCGTGCGGCCGCGATAGCTCAGGAAATTGCCGCGCAATTTCTTGATCACGTCGTATGCGTTCGCAGCCTTCGACGACTCGATCTCCTGCGCAGTGATGACGTTGGGCATGATCGGCAGCCCGGGGCCGGGGGCTTTCGGACCGCCGCATCCAAACAGCACCAAGCTCAACGCAACGGCAGATGATCTCACGTGGAGAAACACGGTGCGCTCCTGATCGAGTGATTTTTAAAATGCACCTTCAGCATTTAATGCACCAGACAGTCGTCTGAAAGAAAAAGGCCCGGACCTTTCGGCCCGGGCCTTCACACTAGTTTAGAAAAAACTTACTGCTGCCCGACGCACGCAGGGTTCGTCTGAAGACCGCGCGCATTCAGCTCAGGGCGCGACAGCGGGAACGCGGCATTGTACGGATCGGTCGTCGTCTCCTTTCGCAGATACGTCGCGTTCAAGCGTCCATATTCGCGAAGATCGACGAGACGCTGCGGACCTTCCATGAGAAGTGAGTAGCGCTTCTCATAAAGCAGCGCCGAGATTGCCTGCGCCTTCGACGTGAACACGGCATACGGAGCATTTCCGTACGCTGTTGTCACCGAGTTCAGATCAGCCGTCGCGGCGGCAAAGTTTCCGGCCTCGATGTAAGCCTGCGCGCGGAGAAGCACGAGCTCCTCATCGCGGAGAATTCCGAGCGGAGACTCCTGGTTCGCAGTCGTTGCCGTGCACTTCGCGCAGGTCTTGTTCGACGTGAACAGAAGACCCTGGTTCGTGCCCGAAAGGGTGCTGCGGGTAATGATCTTCGATGCTCTCGTATCACCGGGGCGCACGCTGTCAGCGGCCATGAGGTTGAGAGCAACCCGGCTGTCCGACACGTTGTTTGGTGTCGCCTCGGAACCACCGATAACGAACTTGTAGTACGGTCCAACCGAGAACTGCGATGCCGGCACTGCGCCCGGCGCTGCACCACCAAGTGCAAACGTCAGCTCGTTGATTGCATCCGTTGCGCGTGCGGTCTGCGGGTTCTTGCGATTGATCGCACGATACACGTCGACCTTGCCCTTCACCGCGCGATTGAACTTCTGGATGTTGCTCACCAGGCTGTAGTCGCGACCGAATGACGTGAAGCCAGTCGGAAGAACGAACGGAAGCGACGTGCTCGCCGATGCACCCTGAAGATCGGTGTTCGCACTGTCGAGAAGAGCTGCGATGAAATTGAGAACTGTCGACTTGCAGCTCACATCGCTGATGGTCTCGTTGTCTTCTGCCTGAATCGGAATTCCGACAGTGTCACGCAGCTCGATGAGCCGCATGTAATCGAGACCTTCGAGCGTTCTTACAAATCCCTTCGTTGCTGCAACTTCTTCATCCGTGAACGATCCCTCGACGGCGCTCTCGAGAGCCTTGAGCAGCGATTTCTCCGCGCGGATCGCAGTGTAGAATCCAGCGAACCCGCCGCTGCCGGCAAAGCTGCCCGGATCAGGATTCGTTCCGAGTGTCTCCTGCACGTACCTCGGCTCCGACGTATCGACGCGAATTGCATCGCGCTGAAGAATCGCGGAGAGAACGAGATACGTACCTGTTCCTACGACGCCTGAGCGATCCTGCGCAAGCACGCCGGTCGCGAGCGTTTGAAGCGAGCTGCGAATGAGTGGCTTCGACGTAACCGACTCAATCGTCGGCGCGTCGAGCGGCAACACATCCGTGCTGTCCTTGCATGCACCCGTGGCAACTATCGCCGTCGTGAGCGCAGCTGTGATGTATTTCTTCATGGAAGAATAGGACTCGTGGCTTAGAAGGTTGTGTTGATCGAGAAGTAGAACGTGCGTGATGGAGGATACGGCGTGACGTCCTGGATTCTTCCAAGCGCTCCGTTTCCGAAGTTCGAGACCTCAGGATCGAGACCGGTGTAGTCGGTCCACGTCTTGAGGTTTCTTCCGCTGATCTCGAGACGCGCGGACTGCGCGCGGCCGTTGAACAGTCTGCTCACGAGCGAGTTCGGCATTTCGTACGAAAGTCTGACTTCGCGAATCTTCACGAATGCAGTGCTCTCGACGTACACAGCCTTTCCTGCTGCGAAGTCGCGCAGGCGCTGATTGCCCGCTGCGGTGTCGGCGAGAAGTCCGCCGTCGAAGTAGTTGTTCGTGAGGTTCACGCCCTTGCTGCCATGTCTCCAGTCAACGAGGGTTGCGAGACGAACCGGACCGAATCCAACGTCGTTGCTGAAGCCCATGTTGAAATCGGGCAGAGCATCGCCGA
>DASUXX010000294.1:0-22004 GCA_036377755.1 Gemmatimonadaceae bacterium | reverse complement strand
TCGACTGCTGGAGCGCGCGATCACGGATGGCTCAGTCGCATCCTTGTCGCGAATTCCCCACACTGCAGCTTCACACCGCGTCGAGTCCTTGAACGCGATGAGAACGGATTCGAGCTCTTTCATCGAAAGAGCGTCAGGCGCACGACATTACCGTCTTTCTGGAAGCGCTCGACATTGTCCATGAGGCGCTTCATGAGAAAGAGACCGCGGCCGTCCTCGTGTTCGATGTTTTCCGGCGCAGTTGGATCAGGCCGGTCGGCAGCGAGGTCGAACCCGGGACCTTCATCGACGATGTCGAATACGATCGCATCGTCTCTGACGAGAGCCTTGATCTTTACGTGCTTGTGCGCAGCGTCGCCGTTACCGCGCAGGATCGCATTCGATATCGCCTCAGCAAGGGCGACCCGGACATTGAGCGAACATTTCTGGGGTGGCAAATGAAGCTCGCGACACTTTCGCGTCGCGAGCTCAATTACGCCATCGATGTATTTGACGTCGCTTGGTATCTCGACATCGAGAGCGACGTGGGGCTTGGCCATCAGAAGCTCTCGAGCGCGCGCTCCCGCGTATCTGAGATCTGGAAAAGTGTGTCGAGCTTGGTGAGCTCAAAAAGTGTCTGAAGATCGTCGTTCAGGTTGGCAAGCCTGAGCTCGCCGCCCTGTTCGCGGATCTTCTTGGAGAGGGAGACCAGGACTCCGAGGCCGGAGCTGTCGATATAACCCGTCTGGCTGAAATCGATGAGGAATTTCTTCTCGCCTTTCTCCAGCTCATCGAGAACTTTCTGCTTGAGCTCCTGGCGGTTCCCAACGATCAACTGACCCTCGACATCAACGACTGTAACTTCGCCCTGCTTACTGATCGCGAAACTCATTCTTGTCTCCGAGATGGTTCAAAGCCGTTCGGCCACGGATTGCAGCGCCGTGATCGCGGCGACGTTAATTATGTCCTCCGGCGTAGCACCGCGCGAGAGATCGGCGGCCGGTCTCGCAAGTCCCTGCAGTATTGGTCCAATTGCACTCGCGCCGGCAAGGCGCTGGACCAGCTTGTAGGCAATGTTGCCGGCATCGAGTGTAGGAAACACGAGCACGTTGGCATCACCCCGGACTTTCGAACCCGGCACCTTTCTCAAGGCAACGGACGGCACCAGCGCCGCGTCACCTTGCAATTCTCCGTCCACTACGAGTGACTGGTCGCGAGCACGCACGAGAGTTATCGCGTCCCTGATGAGATCCACAGTCGGGCCGGCTCCGCTTCCCGCGGTGCTGAACGAAAGAAACGCGACTCGAGGCTCATCGCCGACGATGCGCCTGCGATCCCGGGCGGCGGAGATTGCGATGTCAGCAAGCTGCGTTTCGGTGGGATGAGGAACCACAGCGCAGTCGGTAAATGTGAGCACGTCGGAAGCCGCCTCCCATTTCGATGACGCGACCATGTAGAACGCGCTCGATACGGTCTTGAGTCCGGGAGCCGCACCAATCAGGCGCAGCGCCGCTCGAAGAACCTCCGCCGTGGTATGTGACGCTCCAGCGACACATCCATCAAAGTCGCCCGAGGCAACAAGCTTGTCTGCGAATTCGAGCGGAGTTCCCTCGTCTGCCTCGACAGTGATCGCACCGGTGGCCTTCGCGGCAGAATGTGTGGCAGGTTGCGCAGGGTCCAGCACCAGCACCGGTCTCACGATACCGCTCTTTACGAGCGATCCAGCAGCTGCGACTACGCGTTCGTCGTGCGCTTCCGGAAAAAGAATTGTGCAGTCGAGTGATGCTGCTCGTGTGCGAATGCTGTCGATGAAGCCGGTCATGCCCTCACTTGCTGCGCTGAAATTTCGCCTTGAGGGCGGCTGCAATCGCCGGATGAACGAGACCGTCGAGATCACCGCCGTACTGCGCAATCTCACGAATGATGCTGGAGCTTATGTAGGTGGTTTCCACAGACGGCACCATGAAAACGGTCTCCAGACCCGGCGACAGATTGCGGTTCATGAGAGCCATCTGGAATTCGTATTCGAAGTCGCTTACGGCGCGCAGTCCGCGAATGATGAGCGATGCTCCGACTTCCCGCGCGAAGTTCACAAGAAGTCCCTGAAACTGTCGCACCTCGACACGCGGCTCGTTGTCGATCGCCTTGCGAATGAGATCGACTCTTTCGTCAGGAGAGAACAGCGGCTTCTTCGAGCTGTTGTTGGCAACTGCAACTACGAGCTTATCGACGAACTCACAGCTTCGGTGGATGAGATCCTCGTGACCACGAGTGATCGGATCGAAGCTGCCGGCGTAGATCGCGATTGTCGCCAAGCTATTCCTCTATTCGGTAAAAGGTGATTGCCGCAGAGCCGTAGCGCCGTGTGTCGGTCGCTCCAGGGAGCGATTCACGCGAGCTGTGCTCGACACTGAGTATCCGCGCAAAAGGCTTCTCCAGCCAGACCTCGGCCAGCTCAAGTGCGGCGCCGCCCGCGTAAGGAGGGTCCGCAAAGGCAAGATCGTATTCGACCGCAGACATCGCACCGACGAATCTCAATGCATCGGCGCGATGGATCTGCGCTCTTTCACCCGGGTTCAGTATCTCGATGTTCGCGCGAAGAACGGTGAGCGTTTTCGGATCTTTCTCGACAAAATCGGCGTGCGTTGCACCACGAGACAGAGCTTCCAGCCCCAATGCTCCCGAGCCCGCAAACAGATCCAGCACCCGGCTGCCTGGAATATCGTGCTGAAGTATGCTCATCCACGCTTCGCGCACACGGTCCAGCGTTGGCCGCACATTGCGGCCGGGGGGCGCCTCGATTCTCCTGCCTCGCCACTCACCGGCGACAATGCGCATTCAGTTTGACGAAGGCGCAGAGGGGTTGATGTCTGCTATGCGCGCCTGAAGGCGGCTCATGCCGCGATACTCGTCGCGCTCGAGCTTGAATGCGATATCGACTGGAACGTTCACGTCGAATTCCGCAATTCGATGCGCAAGTCCCCACCCAATCGCCTCGAGCTCACCTGCGCCAGTGGCAAGACGCAAACGCAATCCATCTCGACCAACGAGCTTTGGCTGCGACGCGAGAGACACGTTTCTCGCTACGAGAACAGGCGTCGGGTTGTCGACACCGAATGGCTCGAAGTGCCGCAGCAGTCTCTCGAGCTGTTCGTTCACGCGGTCGATTCCGACTTCGAGATCGATTCTAATCTCCGGTATGAGATCCTCAGGCGTAAGCATCGTCGAGGCAACTTCGTTGAATCGCTGAGCGAACTCGGGAATCTTGTCGCGACTGATGGTGATACCAGCTGCCGCTTTGTGTCCGCCATAGCGGATCAGAAGGTCGGAAGTCTTGCCGAGTGCAGCGTGAAGATCGAACGTCGGGGTCCCTCGCGGAACTCCGCGGCCGGACCCTTTGCCGAGGTCTCCATCGATCGCAATCAGTACTGTCGGGCGGCCGAATTCTTCTACGAGACGCGATGCAACGATTCCAATAACGCCGGGATGCCAGCCTTCCTTTGCCAGCACAATTCCGAACGTCGTATCGGGATTCATCTCCGCGACCATGTCGCGTGCATCCGCCAGAGTTGCGCGATCGATTTCCTGACGCTGCGCGTTCAGCTCTTCGAGCTCGCGCGCGATCGCGTTTGCCTCGTGCTCGTCTTCAGTGAGAAGCAATTGCACACCGCGAAGAGCTGTGCCAACTCTTCCTGATGCGTTGAGGCGCGGGCCCAGGATGTAACCGACTCTTCCTGCCGTGATCGGCTTTCCCTCCAGACCTGCTGCGCGAATCATCGCTCTCAATCCGACATTTTCCGTCGCCTCGAGCATTCGCAGTCCATATCGAACAAGAACGCGATTCTCGCCGCGCAGTTTGGCAACGTCTGCGATAGTCGCGAGCGCAACGAGATCGAGCATTCTCCAGATGAACGCGTCAGTCTTCCCGAGTTTTTTTGCGAGCGCGAGCGACAGCTTGAATGCAACTGCAACTGCAGCGAGATGCTTGTCAGGATATCCGCAATCCACCTGCTGCGGATTGAGAACCGCAAGACATTCCGGAAGCGCCTTGCTGGGAAGATGGTGATCGGTGACGATGACATCGATTCCCGCGCTGCACAGTCTGGCAACGGGCTCGACCGCGCTCGTTCCACAATCACATGTCACCACGAGTGAAGCATGCGCAGCAATCGCCGCGTTTACTCCCGCTTCTGACAGGTCGTACCCGTCTTCGAGACGGCGAGGAATGAATGGAACCGGCTTTGCGCCGAACTGTGTGAGGACGCGGGTGAGTATCGTCGTCGAGCAGATGCCGTCGACATCGTAGTCGCCGTGAACCATTACGGTCTCGCCGGAGTGAGCCGCCTGCGCGAGACGCTCGACGGCTTTCTCCGCGCCTTTCATCAGCAATGCATCGTGAAGGTGATCGAGACGGGGTCTCAGGAAGCGCATGGCCTCTTCGGAATCACCGTGCTTACGAATGATCAGCAGATTCGCGACTTCGTCAGGAACCGATAACGACTGGGCGAGACGCGCAACGGCCTCGGGCTCGGGCTGCCTGGACAATATCCATCGCGTTGCAACGCGGCGCGTCTGAGGAGGTGTTACATCGGGAACTGATGCGCTCACGTTTTCAATCTTATCTGTGCTCCAGAACGGCTCAAGCGCTGGCAGCCCGGTACAACAACACACCACAGGCTTCGCAAACATCGATTGGCCCATTTACAGCCATCTGATTGCGCCGCTGCATTGGAATAGCCGTATCACAGTTGCCGCAGGATTCTCCGCGCAGTGCATATAAAGCCTGCACGCGACGTGTGCGGATACGATCGTACTTGCCAAGCAGTGTGCGCGATACCCCGCCGGTCTTGCCCGCCCTCTCAGCGCGCGCGGCGCTCAATTCCGAATCGATCTCGCCGCGCTCGCGCTCGATTTCTTCGCGAGCCTGCGCCTGCTCCGATTCGATCGTAGCGAGACTCGCCTCGCTTGTCTGCACCGTGGATCGGAGCTCGGTGAGACGGCGATTCATTGCCGCGAGCTCGCTTTCATCTTCAGCGATGATTCTGCGCGCGGCTTCGACCTGCGCCATTGCAGCGGTTGCTTCCTTGAGCCGCTTGACTGCATCGAGCTGAGCAAGATTTCTCTCCTGAAGCTGCTTGTGCTGCGCGACTTTGCCTTGCAGCTCGCGCTGCCTGCGCTCTTCGGCTTCTACTGCAGCACGCGAGCGATTGACCGCCGCTGCCGCAGCTTCGCGCTTGCGATCGAGCGCGGCCATTCGCGGCTCGAGAGCTCGCATACGATTCTCGAGGTCCGCGATCTTTGTGTCATCCTCCTGCAATGCGAGCAATGCTTCGACTTCACTTGCCATTCATTTCTCCTTGAATTTGTACGTGCCAGCCCGGTACTTCCCTTTGCCGGACGCACGCTTTTGTACTACGAGCCGGATCCGCTCGGCCTCCAGGTCTGCCCTCTCCCGCGCGCTGGCCAGCGGAAGAAGTCGCTCGATTTCTTCAATGCGCTCTTCAGTATCGCGAACATGAAGAGCGATGACGGAGTCATCCACTGTCTGCTGCACGTTCTGGATGACTTCGGGATTTTCGAGAAGCTCCGTGATTACGCTCAGCGCGCTCTCACTGAGACGCGCTTCGAGATCGAGAATCGAAAGGTCCTCTCCACCCTCGAGCAACGCAGCGAAGATGGCTCTGTAATCCGGATCGCGAAACGATTCAGGGCCGATACGCTCCGCAATCTGTTCAACCCTGCCCCTTTCCTGCAGCATCGCGCGAATGAGTGCCCTCTCAGCTGAGCTGCGAGGTACGAGCGGTTTGTGTCTCCGCTCCCCTCTACGCCGGTCTTCGCCGCGAATTGTGGGCCGCGGCGTTTCGACAGGGGGCCGCGGGGGGCGGGTTTCACCAGATGGACGCGCGCCAAGCTCGCGCAAGAGAATCTCGCGATCGACGCCGGTGATTTCACTCGCGCGCGCAACGTAAAGGTCCCGCATGATCTCATCGGAAGTTGCGCGTATTGTCGGCAAAAGTCGATCTAGCGCCCGCCTTTTTTTCTGAAGCTCGCCGAACCAGCCTGCGCGCTCGAGAATCTGAATCTTGCGCTCGAACACGTCGATCGATGCCGATATCTGCGCCTCGAGCCCTTCACTGCCATGGGCCTTTACGAATGTGTCGGGATCTTCACCCGGCGGCAGCGTGATCACGCGAACCGACATCCCCTGCCGAAGAAGCTCGTCTCCGGCGCGGAACGTTGCCTTGAGTCCCGCGGCATCGCTGTCGTACAGCAGGTAAACGTTGCGGGAATATTTGCGCAGCATTCCCGCCTGTGTCTCGGTCAACGCGGTGCCGAGCGGTGCGACGACTTCCTCGATGCCCGACGAAAACAACCGGAGGGCGTCGAAGTATCCTTCGACGACAATCGAGCGATCAGCGCGCCTGATCGCATTGCGGGAGCGATTCAGCCCGTAAAGCAGCTTCCCCTTTGAGAAGACCGGAGATTCAGCAGAGTTCAGGTATTTCGGCTCTCCGGGACCGAGCAGTCGCCCGCCAAAACCAACGTTGCGCCCTGCAACATCATGGATGGGGAACATCAATCGACCACGGAAGCGCGGGCGCGGTTCGGCGTCCTGATCGGGCGCGATGAGCAATCCGCCTTCGATGAGCCGCGCGTCATCGAAGCCAAGTGAATTCATGTATGTGCGGAGCAAGCCGATCTCGCGCGGTGCAAAGCCAATCCCGAAATCGTCGGCAAGTGCGCGCGATACCTGGCGCTCCGCCAGATATTCGCGGGCCTGAGCACCGACCGGCTCGTCCCACAGCATCCGCTGGAAATAGGCGGCGGCCGTCGCCTGTATCTCCCACATCGGCTCGCGAGGATCTGGTCCTTCGCGGCGCGTTCTGGTGTCGACGACTTCGATGCCTGTCTTCTCGCCGACGAGCTTTACTGCCTCGGGCCATTCGAGACCAAGGCGCTTCTGAAGAAACTTGAAGACATCGCCGGACTCGCCGCACACGAAGCAGTGATAGAGATGCTTCGCCGGGACGACGGAAAAATTCCGCCGCGTGCCCTGGTGAAATGGACAGGGTCCGCGAAAATCCGAGCCGGTGCGCTTCAGCGGCACATACTCGCCGATGATCGCGACTATGTCTGCGGCTTCACGCACCTGCTCGATCACTTCATCCGGTATCACGCAAGCTCCGCGACAGTCACGCCCGCTCCGCCTTCATTCCAGGCGCCCAGCCTGAAGCTCGCCACTCGCGACTCCTTCCTCAACATCTCGGCGACACGCTCGCGTAGAGCACCCGTTCCCTTGCCGTGAATAATGCGAAGGGATTTGAGGTCCGCGCGAACTGCGGAGTCCACCGCCTGCATGACGACGTCTTCGATCTCCGCAGCACGAAGCCCGCGAAGATCGATCTCGCTCTTTGCAACAACTTCCGGAGCGTCGCCGCGAATCGAGACGTGAATCCTTTCTCCGCCTTCAGAAGGGGTTGCGCGGGTGAGCGATTTTCGCGGCACAGTCATCTTCACTGATCCGAATGCCACAACCGCATCGCCGTCGCGAAACTCAACCACACGGGCGGCTCGACCACCCATCGTTGCAACAGACACATAATCGCCTTCAGCGATTTCCCCAGAGCCGCCCTCGAAAGCTGGTGAGGGTTTTTTCTCTTCTTCTTCGAGCTCCGTTAAAGCCTGTCCTTCCGCGGCAGCAAGCTGCTCCATTCGTCGGCGTGCCTCGCGGGCTGCCTGATCTGCCGCCTCCGCAGCCTGCTCTCTCAGTTCCCGAATCGTACGGTCCACTTCAGCGCGAGCGTCGAGAAGAAGTTTTCTTGCTTCGCGTCTGGCATCGCGCTCCACGTTACGCTCGCGCTCGCGGACATTTCCTTCCCGCTCAGCAACACGCCTCGCGCGTGATTTCACATCGTCGGCAATCACCGCAGTTTCCTTCTCGCGTTCGGCCAAGGCCTGCTCACGTGACTCCAGCTCAGCGAGAAGTGCGTTCACATCGCGCTCTCCGGCAGGAAGCCGGGCTTCTGCACGCTCCAGAACGTCGTCGGGAAGCTGCAGCCTGCGGGCGATACTCAGTCCATATGATCGGCCAGGTATTCCCTTGATGAGGCGATACGTCGGTGCAAGCGCGACCGCATCGAACTGAAGCGATGCATTCACCACTCCATCAACTTCAGCAGACAACTCTTTCAATGCGCCAAGATGTGTTGTTGCGATCGAAAGACTTCCGCGCCGCGTAAGTGTTTCGAGAATCGCACCGCCGAGTGCAGCACCTTCGACGGGATCGGTTCCGGATCCGAGCTCATCTATGAGAACAAGACTCGCTGAAGTCGCCGAGCGTAAGACTTCCGCAAGGTTCTTGAGATGTGCACTGAACGTTGAAAGACTCGAGCTGATCGATTGCTCGTCGCCGACATCTGCATATACGTCGTCGAATATGGCGAGCCTGGATTCGTTGCTGACGGGAACTGGAATTCCTGACTGCGCCATCGCGGCAAACAACCCGATCGATTTGAGAAGAACTGTCTTTCCTCCGGTGTTCGGGCCGGAGATCAGCAATGTCCTCTCATTCGGATCGAGCGCCAGGTCGAACGGCACGACCGATATTCCCTGGGCGAGCAGCAGCGGATGGCGTCCGCCAAGAATGCTGAAGCCTTCCTGCGCAGGAACGAATTCGATCGCGCCGCATCCGAGCTTTGCCGCGAACTGCGCTCGCGCATAAAGCGAGTCGAGCACGATCATCGCCTCGAGGGCGTTCGTGAGGTCTGCGCGCGCGGGTCGAATTACTTCAGTGAGCTCGAGAAGAATCCGCTCTATCTCCTCTGCTTCTTCCGATTCGAGCTCGCGTATTCTGTTGCCTGCCTCGACAGCTGCAGGCGGCTCGACGAAAAGAGTTCCGCCAGTGCTGGACGTGTCGTGAACGATGCCGCCAACAACTCCACGCGCCTCACGGCGAACAGGAATGACATATCGTCCATTCCGCACCGTGACAGACATATCGGGCACCTGAAAGCGTGACTCGAGACGCGCGACGACTCTCTCGAGCATGCGCACGATCTCGCCCTGGGCTCCGCGCATCTCCCGTCTGATCCGTCGCAGCGCTGGCGAGGCATCGTCGCGAATGTTGGCGTCATCATCGACGGCATTCTCGAGCGCTTTCTCTTCCTTCGGCGCGACGATGAGCGCGTCGATCTCCGCTCTCAGCATCGCGACTGTTACAGCGGGAATCTTGTCGCCCTTGAAGCTGTCAGACGTCAGTCGCGATGAGCGAAGAAAATTCCTCAGCGCCAGGAGATCGGCCGGCGACAGGGACGCACCGGCAACACGCAGTCGCGCCAATGCAGGCGTGATATCGAAAACATTCTGCGGACGCCATCGCGCCTCGCCCCCTGCAATTCCGCGCATCGCGGAGACGCGCGCGTGCTCCCGCTCGATCCAGTCCCTGTCGCTGGTGGGACTGGATTCCCGAACCCGTTGTGCGCCGGGCGATGACGATGCGAACCCCGCAACGAGATCGAGCGCGGCGCCGAATTCGATTACTCCCAGTGCATGCGTGTTCATAAATGCAAAAACCCGAACCTGCGAAGTGTGTCGCAAGTTCGGGCTCCATACTGCTCTATCCTTCTATTCACCCCTGTCTGCCAAGCTCCTCGCGCGCGATTGCGTTGATCGTACCGCCCTCCGCGCGTCCCTTGAACTGCGGAAGAACTTTTCCCATCACGGCGCCAATGTTCGCTGCGCCTGACTCGATTGCGGCGCGGACTGCGACGCGAATTTCCTCGTCGCTGACCTGAGCCGGCAGGTATTTCTCGAGTGCCTGCGCTTCGGCCCGCTCCTTATCAGCGAGCTCAGCGCGGCCTGCCTTATCGTACATCTCTATTGCTTCGCGGCGCTTCTTGATTGCCTTGCGAAGCACGTCCACTACGTCGGCGTCCGCCGGATCGCGCCTGAGCTCGATGCGGCGGTTCTTGACCTCTGATAGAACTGTGCCGAGCAGCAGGGTTGCTGCCTTGTCCTGCGCTTTCCGCGAGGCATTCAGGTCACCCTGCAACCGCGCGAGAAGCTCGGACACGTTAGACCCTGCGGGTGCGGCGGTTCTTTCGCATCGCCGTGTTCAGCTTGCGCTTCCTGCGCTCGCTCGGCTTTTCGTAATGACGATGCTTACGGAGATCGGAGAGGATGCCCGCCTTCTCGCACTTCTTTTTGAAGCGCTTGAGTGCGCGCTCGAAGTTCTCGTCGTCATGAATGATGACTTCCGACAAAATCTACTTCCCCCCTTTCATGGCGTTTGTGGCGCCGGCAATAATGTGGACAGAATCTTTGAATTTACCCCGTTAGAGGGCTGACAACAACTGCGAGTCGTGAGACGTCTGACGACTCGCTTTTCAGCCTGGTGGCCAGGTCATGTGACGGCCACCAAGAACATGAAGATGGAGATGATCGACCGTCTGCCCCCCGTCTCTCCCGGTATTCGCAACGACGCGGTACCCGGATTCATCGATCCCCTCCGACCGGGCAACCGACGCCGCCAAAGCCATCAAGGAACCGAGCATAGTCGCATCAGATGCGTCAGCAAGGGATGCGACATGAGCACGCGGAATCACGAGGATATGGGTCGGCGCCTTCGGATCGATATCCCGAAACGCAATTGCATCATCCGTCTCGGCAACCTTCGTCGACGGGATCTCACCTCGCGCAATTCTGCAGAAGAGACATGTATCCGACATTGAAATTCCTCTCAGGATAAAACCGATCGCACCAGCGCCAGCGCAGCGATCCCTGCCGTTTCGAATCGAAGCGTTCCGCCAACAAGACTCGCAGGCTTGAAGCCAGCTTCGATCAACTGATCGCGCTCCTTGTCGTCGAGTCCGCCCTCAGGTCCGAGCGCAATCGACACCGGAGCGACGAGCTCATGCGCGATGAGCTTCGTGTCCGCTGATCCATCGAGAAGAATTCGCGTTCCCTCAGGCGCTGCGGCGATCGCCCTGGGCACGGGCGCTGACGGATGAATCTCGGGCATCCATCCGCCTCCTGACTGTGTGAGGGCAGCGGCCATCCTGCCTTTGAGTCGCGACTGGAAAGCAGGACCATCGCCTGCGGGTCCGACACTTCGCGAGCGACGCCAGATAACCGGCCTCCAGCTCGTCGCACCGAGCTCAGTGCATTTCTCGGCCAGATAAAGCATGCGATCACGATCTGCGACAGGCACGAGCATATGAACCGGAGGAAGATCATCGATTGCCCAGACATCGGTCACATCGACTGTGAGTGATCGCTTCGCCATTCTCGCGAGCACTCCACGCGCGGCATTGCCTCGCCCATCGCGCAGCTCGACTTTCTCTCCGGTTCCGATGCGGATCACACGCGCATGCTGCGCCGCATCGTCGCCGAGTGTAACCGATACACCGGGCGCGAATGCATCGCCGGAGAAAAACGTTATTGCCGCGTGATCATTACGCTCCACCAGTTCTCCTCGAGATCTTCGTCGACAGTAACCCATCCACCCGCAAGCAACACACCGAGCATCATCTCACGCTCTTCGGCGAGAATCCCCGAGAGAATGGCATATCCGCCCGGAGAAAGCGACTCTGCCATAACGGGAAGCAGCTCGATCAGAACGGACGAGATGATGTTTGCAAGAATCAGATCGACCGGCGCAATGAGGGGCATTAGAAGACTCGCATCGCCCTGAATCACATGCACTGCGTCAGTGACGTTGTTGACCTCGATGTTTTCTTCCGCGTTCCCGATCGCGTCAGGATCGAGCTCGACTGCAGCAACATTCCGAGCTCCAAGCTTTGCGGCGCAGACAGCGAGCACCGCACTTCCTGATCCGAGATCCGCAACTTTTTCAGGTACCCGCTCGAGCTTCTGCATCAGGCGAATCACACCGCGAGTTGTGGCGTGCTCTCCTGTTCCAAACGCCATCGCAGGATCGATCACGATGCGTATTGAATCATCGCTCCCCTCGATCCACGGAGGTGTGATCGTGACTCGTCCAAGACGATGCTCGCCGACAGATGCACGCCACTCACTCCAGTCAGCAGCGGGCGCGAGTTCGACCGACACCATGGAATCCGGATCTACTTCGTGAATCGCGCGCTCTATCGAAGTTGCGTCAGTGCCGGGCGGGAAATGCGTAACGATCGCATTGCCTGCTTCCTGAATTCCCTGCGATCCGGCCGCAAACAACGCGTCGATAACAGATTGACGATCTGCCGATGGCTCGACTCTGACAGCGAGCCATCGTTCGTCAGGCGCCAAGCGATTCCTTGATCTTGGACCAGAAGCCCTTCGATCGGCGCTGCGCCGGCGCGATCTGAATCTCACCGAGCTTTTTGATCAGGTTCTCTTCCTCAGGACCCAGGGATTCCGGTGTGTAAAGCTGCAGGCGCACATGAAGGTCACCGACTCCGGACGCATTCACACGCGGAAGACCGCGGCCCTTCAGATGAAATACCTGTCCGCTTTCCGTGCGAGGAGGTACGTGCAGAGTGACACTCGCGCTCACGGTCGGGACGTCGACATCGGCTCCGAACACAAGCTGCGGATACGTCACGAGAACTTCGCAGTATAGGTCTTCGCCGTCGCGTTCAAAGCGCGGATCTTCCTCGACCTCGAATACCACGAGAATGTCACCGCGTCCGCCGCCGCGCGGACCGACATTGCCCGCGCCGCGCATCGTCATGTACTGACCGGTCGCAACACCGGGCGGAACCTTGACCTTGATCTCCTGCTCTTGACGGATGCGCCCCTCGCCCCTGCACTTCTTGCAGGGCGACGTGATGATCGTCCCCTCGCCTGCGCATGTCGGACATGGCGTCACGCTGATGACCTGTCCAAAGAACGACTTTTGCGCGCGACGCACTTCTCCTGCGCCTGCACACGTGGTGCATCTCTGCACCGACGTTCCCGGTTCGGCGCCGGTGCCCGAACAGTTATCGCAGCTCGTCAGAAGCTTGACGGTGACAGTTTTCTCCACACCAGTCTCGACTTCCGCCAGACGGAGCGGCATGGTGATCCTGATGTCGGATCCAGTGCGCGGATTGGATCCCTGGGATCTTCCGCCGAACAGGTCACCGAATCCTCCAAGACCTCCGAGATCGCGCATGAAGATGCTGAGCGCCTCGGCGAGATCGACGTGATGGAATCCACCGGCCCCACCGCGAAGTCCGGCTTCGCCATAACGATCGTACATCGAACGCTTATCGGGATCGCGAAGAACATCGTACGCCTCCGTGATCTCCTTGAATTTTTCTTCGGCTTCACGCGAACCGTTGTTGCGGTCCGGGTGATAGGTCATCGCAAGCTTGCGATACGCCTTTTTTATCTCGTCGTCCGAAGCCGTGCGCGAGACGCCGAGTGTCGTATAAAAGTCAGCCATTGTGGCTTTAGTCTAGTAAGTCTGTGAGCAATCGCGAAGTGTGCGTGACAAGTGAGATCACCTTGTCATAAGGCATTCGTGTGGGCCCTATCACACCAATGACTCCCGCAACACTTCCCGTATGGTATTGCGCCGTCACAATCGTGAAGTTCTCGAGCCTGGGGTCACGGTGCTCGTTGCCTATCGTGATGGTAATTCCCGGCGTATCCGTGCGCGCGCGCAGCAGATCCGCGAGATGCTCCCGTGTCTCCGTTAGCTCCACAAGCCGGCGCATGTTGTCGACACTCGAGAATTCCGGCTGCTCGGCCAGAAGTGATGGCTGCCCGAGCAGAACATCCGGGCCACCTTGCATCGCGGCATCGATCAGCTGCTCGCCTTCTTCGATAAAAACGTTCAGGAGCTCCGAAGCGCCGGGACTTGGCCCGGTGTCACGCAATCGCAGACCGAGAGTTTTGCGAATCTCGCGGAGCGTAAGTCCGGCAATCCGGTCATTCAGGACACGCGTGACTTCCGCAAGCGCACTGTCGGCAATTTCGCCGCGTGCCTCGACGAATATCGTTCGAACGGCTCCTCCACTTAGAGTGAGCGCGACGAGCAATCTCTCGGACGAGAGGCGCACGACGTCGAGCCGCTCGAGTATGCTATTGTCGAAGCGCGGTCCCAGAGCAATACCAAGCTCCTGCGTGATGACGCCCAGGCTCTGGGCAGCTCGCCGCAGAATCGAGTCAACCGCTGAGCCCCCAGTGGCAATCTGTGACGAAAGCTGCTCATGCTCCCTCATGGGCTTACTCGGCAGCGGGAGCAGTGAGTCCACGTACAGGCGGTAGGCAACATCGGTCGGCACGCGCCCCGCGGACGTGTGAGGGTGATAGAGCAAGCCCTTGTCTTCCAGGTCGCTCATCGTGTTGCGAATTGTCGCGGGAGATACACCGAGGCCGAATCGACGTGCGATGGCACTGGAGCCGGCCGGCTGTGCCGTTTCGACGTACGATTGAATTACAGCTTCGAGCACCCTTCGCTCGCGCTCGTTCAGCTCGGGAAGCGGCATAAAAGCAAACGTATTAACGATCAAAAACCTGTCAATGCGGCTGCAAGCGAATCGAGCCGCAGCCAGCCTTCAGATGTGAGGCGCACGGTGTCGCCATCGACGACTGCCCATCCCTCACGTGACCACGCGCTCGCGGATTCACGATCCTGTGCGCCTATCGCAAGACCCGCTCGCGTTCTCAGACCGAGATACACCTTTTCTGCGCGCCGGTTCGATTCCGACAGCAGCTCTGAATCTTCGATTATCGATTCGTTGCGCCCCAGTTTCTCGACCCATTGTGCATATGGAGCGACATTCCAGCTGCGCCTGGCTCCATCGAATGAATGCGCGGATGGGCCGATGCCGATGTACGGTACACCTTCCCAGTATGCGGAGTTGTGTCGTGAGCCTTTCCCGGGGAGGCCGAAGTTGGATACCTCGTAGTGCTCGTATCCCGCACGGATCATCATCTCATCGGCGAGAAGGAATTCGCGCGCGTACTTGTCCTCGTCGGCAGGCTTTACTGCGCCCCGAGTGCTCCATCGTCCGAGCGGAGTTGCTGGCTCGATAGTCAGGCCATAGAGGGAAACATGTTCAGGACGTAGTCGAATCGCCTGTTCGAGATCACGTTCCCATGAACGATTCAGGGAATCCGGCAAGGCAAAGATCAAATCGATCGAGATGTTATCGAAGCCCGCCTCACGGAGAGTTTCAAACGACCTGATTGCGGCACTGGCGTCGTGGATGCGGTGCATCCATTTGAGAACGCTATCATCGAACGATTGCACTCCCAGCGAAACGCGATTGACCCCGGCTTCTCGCCATTGGCGAGCCGCGTCGGGTGTGACATCGTCGGGATTGGCTTCGATTGTGAGCTCGATATTGTCGCTGAAGCGGAATCGATCGCGAATCAGCGAAACCGTGCGAGCGAGACCTTCGGGACCCAGTCGCGATGGGGTTCCGCCGCCGAGGTAAAGGGTGTCGAGCTCGCCGATCGAGTCGGCTTTCTGGGCAATTTCTTTTTGCAGACCGCCAACGAACTCATCCACGGGCGCAATGCGGCGCACTGCGATCGAAAAATCGCAGTACGCGCAGCGTCGCGCGCAGAATGGAACGTGAATGTAGAGATGGCAGGCGGTCACCCTGAAAAACCTAACGGCGGCGTACTTCTCCCGTGACGAGAGTCTCGATCATTCCTCCGAGCTCGAGGGCGGTGATTGCGGTGAGACATTCTCGTGCGGCGAGATCTGCACGATGGGCAACGGCATCGACGCTTAGTGTCTCGCCCCCAATTGCTGACCATACCCTGGCTTCGATGCCCTCGAGCTGAAGCGGCTTCTTCTGGTCGACAGGGGCAAACCCTGCGAGAGCCAGAGCGTCGGCAACGGAAGAGACGACGTGAGCTCCGTCGCGAAGAATGTTGTTCGTTCCCTGACTTTGCGGTGAATCGATTGGCCCGGGCACTGCGGCGAGAGTTTTCTCGAGTCGCATCACGTGCTTCGCTGTGTTCTGCGCTCCGCTCTGAAAACCCGCTTCGACGACGATGGTGAACTTTCCAAGAGCTGCAATGATTCGATTGCGTTTGGGGAACGCTCCCGCCTGAGCGCGCATTCCTCGCGCATTTTCCGAAAGCACGAGACCGCGCTCGCAAATCTCCCGGTGAAGCCCGGCATGCCCAACCGGATAGGGAACGTCGATCCCGGTTCCAAGCACAGCTATCGTCGACCCGTGAGCGGATTCGAGAGCTGCCCGATGCGCAGCCGCATCAATTCCACGCGCCAGACCGCTGACGATCACGCACCCGGCTTCGGCGAGTGCACCTGCAATTGCACGAGTAGTGCGCAGGCCATACGCAGTTGCTTCACGGGTTCCAACAATCGAAACGAGCGGGCGCTCGAGGAGCGAGAGATCGCCGATAGCGTAGAGTGGATCCGGAGGGTGATCGAGTTCAAAAAGCTGCGCCGGATACGCGGGCGCGGTTGCAGCGAGCGTCTCGATGCGCCAGGAAACCACTTTAGGTGAGTGCGGCTAAGGCAGTGGTACTTCTACTTTTCGGGCTTCTGCAACATTAACCTGCTTGAGCCTCAGCAGCTCGCTCCACCACGCGGAGAGCAGGCCATCGAGACCTGTTCTAGCGCCGGCACTGACCGCAAACATTGCAAAGGCGCCCTGCGTTTCGATCGGTGGGAGGTAGTCTTCGCCGAAGAGATCCATCTTTGTGAAAACCACGCAGTGAGGACGGTTCGCGAGCTCCTCTGAATACGCAGACACCTCGTGCCTGAGCTGATCGTATTCGGCCTGCCAATCCATTGCATCGATTGGAATCAGAAAGGCGAGAATCCTCGTGCGCTCGATGTGTCGCAGGAACTGCAGGCCCAGCCCCTTCCCTTCGTGCGCGCCTTCGATGATGCCGGGAATATCCGCAACGACGAAGGTCCGATGATCGGTGAGCTGAACGACTCCCAGATTGGGAGAAAGCGTCGTGAACGGATAGTCCGCGATCTTTGGCCGAGCCGCTGAAATCACGGAAAGGAGCGTCGATTTGCCCGCGTTTGGCTGACCGACCAGCCCAACATCCGCAATGAGCTTGAGCTCCAGCTCGAGCGTTTTTGATTCCCCCTCTTCGCCAGGCTGCCATTCTCGTGGAGCCTGATGCGTAGCCGTCGCGAAGAAAGTGTTCCCTTTCCCGCCACGACCGCCATGCGCGACAATGGCCTCCTGCCCATCGTCCAGGATCTCAGCGATGATCTCTTTTGTGTCCGCATCCCGGACAATGGTTCCGGGGGGAACTGGAAGAATGACATCGCCACCGGCGTGGCCTGTTTTATTGGAGCCCATGCCGTGCTCGCCACGCTCTGCTGTCCATCGATCGCGATACGTGTAGTCGAGGAGCGTCGTGAGATTGTTGTCGCCGCGCACGATCACATCGCCGCCGCGACCACCGTCGCCACCATCGGGCCCGCCCATCGGAACGCGGTGCTCGCGCCTGAACGACGTGCATCCTGACCCGCCCGTGCCGGCGTCGACTTTTACGATGACGCGATCAACGAACATCTGATGGCTCCGCTGCTGGCGGGTGACGGCGTGATTCTACGTGGGCGAGAAGCGAGCGATACCGCCCCAGCTCTTCCGCATCGATGAGATTTGACAGCGAGGCAAGTGCCTCCTCCACTTCATCGTGTGAAGCACCGGCGTTCAGCGCTCCATGCAAATGAGAGTGAAGCTGGCGCTGCTGACGGCTGACAGCGCACGCTGCGACAATGCAAAGCTCGCGCGTCTTTAGATCGAGACCGGGCCGAGAGAGGACTTTTCCATATCCATCGGTGATCATCCATGCGTCGAGCGCGGGATGAAGCGTGCGGATATTGGCTCGCAGCATTTCGTATGACTCGCCATATACGGTGCTGCAGGTTTTTTCACCGCGCGTGATCCAGTTGGAATTATTTCTGAGCTCCGCGTCCTGATCCGACGGGGGCGCTGCAAATCCCGACGCTGCTCTCCACATGCGAGCCGCATTCAGGGTCCGGGGAAACCCCGCAAAGAGATATGACTGGAGAATCACCTCATCGACCTTGCGCGGATCGGCGACGCTCACTGCCGATTCCATGATCTGGCGTGTGGTCGATTCGTCCGCGCCTGCAATGGCGCCCGCAATCTGAATGAGACTTTTTGTCGCATCATCGAGTGCGCCGACATTACTGCGTTCGGAAATCGAGGTCGTCATCAAACCAGGGATCGAAGAATCAGTTCGATGCAGCGAGCAATGACCCGCGCCGCTTTTTCTTCGCGACTCTTACATAAGTCTCGCCGACAATCTCACCACGAGTGTTGCGAACCGGTCTACGCAAAAGCTCGGCGAGTCTGGCAGGCAGAGGATTCGGCAGTGCGTCGAGCTGCTGAAGAAGGTGAATCAGCGCGGGCTGCTGAGCGCGGATATTTCCGTCTTCGACTTTGAGCGCGAGGCCGATCCCGCTGTCCACCACCAGCGCCGAATGCACTCCTTCCGCCCCAACCTTGGTGATCACTCGCCCGCCAGTCTCCTCGATGATGATCGAGTCGAGGCGATCTGTCCCGCCTACGAGAAGAGGATACGTTCCCATCGCCCCCGTAATTCGCGCAGGAATCTCTTCACCGCGAGCTGCGGCTGCGCCGAGCCTCGAATAAGCGCGCGCCATTCTCTCCAGGGGCAGCGCGAATACTGAAACTCCACAACCGTCCACCGCGATGGGAATCTGCGAGGTTCGCACGCCGGACCAGAGCGCTACCTGGTTGAGCATCGCCTGTTGAACCTCATGATCCTTTCGCTCGTATCCCTCGATTGGCCATCCTTTTCGCAGGGCCAACGCGAGCATTGCGGTGTGTTTCCCGGAGCAGTTGTTGTGAGCGCGCCTGATACGCGCGCCGCATTCTCTCAGTATTCGAGCGCCGCGCGGTGAAAGGGGCTCATGCGGTCCGCAGGCCAGATCGCCTTCC
Organism: Gemmatimonadaceae bacterium; assembly: GCA_036377755.1. Classification (GTDB taxonomy): domain Bacteria; phylum Gemmatimonadota; class Gemmatimonadetes; order Gemmatimonadales; family Gemmatimonadaceae; genus UBA4720. The sequence continues at coordinate 3,141 of DASUXX010000294.1, read as the reverse complement.
TCGAGTCCGAGCGATTGAAGCATTGCGTCGACGATCGCAACATGCTCGGGCTCTCCCCCGTGTGAAGCGCAGGCAACAGCCAGCTGCTCGTCGCCCCAGCCAAACGCCTCGAATCCCCCGCTCTCGAGTAGCGGGATGATCTGAAAAGGTTTGGCGCACGACCGCCAGAACGTTACGAGGGACGAGTCACCCGCAACGCCGATCGTGCGATCTCTGGCATCCACGATCGCCGCGTGAACGCGGTGACAGGATTCTACCGCGTCGCCGCGGGTGACTACGACGTCGAGCTCGTGAGTGATATTCACCCACGAAAGATAACTATAGAGTTAGAAAACCCTTATCAGCCCGCGCGTGTAACGGCTTGGATTGCTCCTGACATCCGTTAAAACCTGGTTGAGGTTGGTAACAGACTGGAGCAGCTGATTGTAGAGCTGTTCATCAGTGAACAGCTTCTTCACGGTGCCGTTGCCCTGCTGCATCGTCGTGACGATCGAATCCATTCCCGACACTGCAGAAAGCAATCGCGTGTAAAGCTGGTCGTCTCGAAGAAGCTTGCCGACCGTCCCGGTATTCGAATTGATTCCGCTGCCGAGACTGCCGACGAGTGTGTCCGCAGATGCGAGTACTCGATTGAGATTGTTATAGAGCGCGGGGTCATTGAGAAGCTGACCTACGGTTCCACGCGGATTCTGAAGGCGCGCCATCAGCGTGTTCGTCGTCGCCAGCGTCGAGTTCAGGTTGTCGAACAGCTGTCGATTGGTAAGCAGCTGACCAACCGTTCCCTGTCCCGCAACAACGCCGTTCGCAACTTTCTGAAGCGATCCGGTTAGAGTCACGACCTGATCGAGCGCACCCGATGCCTGAGCGAGCACCTGCTCATAGTCGATAGCGTTGCCCAGGCTCAGCGTATCTCCTTCCTCGAGCATCGAGTACTTCGGTGTTCCCGGAGATATGTCGAAGACCTTGTCACCGAGGAGGCCGAGTGTCTTGAGCTTGGCCTGCGAATCGCGGCGCACCTGCGGTTGAACTGCTTTATCGACTTCGATGATGATGCGCAGATTGCGCGTAGTGTCTGTATCAACCGGAAGGAACTCGATCGTCTTTACAGATCCGGCGAGCTGTCCTGCAACTGTGACCTGTCCGCCAACTCTGAGTCCCGCAGTGTTCGGCACAAAGCTCACGAGCTGATATCTGCTGCTGAAAAGGTGCGCAGCCTGTCCCAGTTTAAGTATTGCGATGGCGATGACGACGAGCGCCACGAGAATCACTGCACCAACCTTCAGCTGGTCCCAGGTGACACCGGTCGATCGTCTCATTCTGCCCGCTCGATTTCAATGATCATCAGAATCCGCCAAGGAAGTCGCGTAGGTAACGGTCATCACTGCCGGACATCTCTTCGGGTGTTCCAAAGAACGAGATGTGGCAGTCGTGCAGCACTGCAATCCTGCTGGCCATCCTGAAAGCCGACCTAATATCGTGCGTCACCACTATACTCGTCACGCCCAGTTCCCGCTGCAGCTTGATTATCAGGTGCGTAATCGTGCCCGTAGTGAGCGGATCGAGACCTGACGTCGGCTCGTCATAGAGCATGATCTTGGCATTGTTCGCCATACCGCGCGCAATGCCAACGCGCTTTCGCATTCCTCCGCTCAGGTCAGACGGAAGCTGTTCCATGACCCGGTCAGGATTCAGATCGACGAACTGAAGCTTTTCGCGAACGCGCGCTTCGATCTCGTCTTCGGCAAGATTGGTGTGCTCTCTCAGCGGATATGCGATGTTCTCATAGACGGTGAGTGAGTCGAAGAGAGCAGCGCCCTGAAACACCATTCCCATCTTCTGCCTGACTTTGAGGGCATCCGCAAAGTTGAGCTGAGTGATCTCTTCGCCATCGATCAAGACCTGACCTTTGTCAGGAACGAGAAGCCTCAGGAGCAGCTTTAGAATCGTCGACTTTCCGGTGCCCGACTCGCCCGCAACCACGATCGTCTCCCCGGCGAGCGCGGCAAACGACACATTCTCGAGAATCGGTCGCTCAAATCCGAGATAGATGTTCCTGAGCTCGATGACTTTATTCGTAGCCGCCGCGCGATACTCCATGGTGGGCGGCATGTCCTCGGGATGCATCGCCCTGAGCTCGTTGCGAATCGCCTCCCTCACCCGGTCCTGGTCGCCTTCCCGGCGATACGGACTCGGGCCTTTTCGCTCGCCCGGCTGGCGACGCTCTTCTCCCTCGCGCCTGTCGTCCGTCATGACGGCAGGAACGCAAGCAGGAGCTGCGTGATGAAATAATCCACAACGAGAATCAGAATGCTTGCGGTGACAACGGTGCGAGTTGTTGCGACACCCACACCTTCAGTGCCGCCGCTCGTCTTGAGACCAAAGTTGCACGCAATGAGCGAGATGATTCCGCCGAATACGAAAGGCTTGAACAAGCCGTGAATGAAATCGTTTGGAACGTATGTGAAGACAAAACCTCCGCCGGCGATCTGCTCCCACACCGTTCTCCAGTAGAGCGATGTCGGAATTCCGACATACGCGGCAGCGATGACATTCCCGCCGAGGATGCCGGCGAAATCGTTGATCACCGTGAGTGTCGGTAACATGATGAGCGCAGCGAGAACTCTCGGCGTAACGAGCTTCCTGATTGGATCTGTGCCCAGCGTGTTGAGAGCGTCGATCTGTTCGGTGACGCGCATCGATCCAATCTGCGCCGCGATGCCGGACCCGACTCGACCCGCAACCATGAGTCCCGCTAGAACAGGGCCGAGCTCACGAATCATCGACGCAGCGACAAGGCGGCCGATGTACATCGTCGCACCGAATGTCTTCAGCTGAACGGATGCCTGAAGCGCGAGCACCATTCCGGTAAAGAACCCTGTAAGCAGAACGATCGGCAGCGACTGCACGCCGATCGAGTCCATCTGCTGAACCAGATCCGATCTATAAAAGGGACGCGAGAACGCAAAGCCGATAGCCTTCGCACTCAGTACGAAGAACTCCTGCAACGACTGAATCTGTCGCTTCGCGGCGTCGTTGAAGCGTTCGAGCAAATGAAGGTCCGGTGAGCTGTTTACCGCTGGGGCGGCTCGCAGCCACCCTCCATGAGCTATCGCGGCAGTAATGTAAGGCACAACGCCGGAT